>JAFUBJ010000088.1 GCA_017460265.1 Atopobiaceae bacterium
AATGTGGTACCAAAGCGAATTGCGTTCCCGTCTTCGGGTCACCCCTTTCGACCAGTTCTCCGAAAGGGTTCTGCCCTTCCATACGAGGGCAGAACCTTGAGAGAAACCCCGTTTTCCTCGTCTATCCAAGCGCTCCCTTTGACGTTTTTGCCCCTTCGTCAACTTGTGGACGAGGGCGTTCTTTCGTGCATGGAACGGCGCACGCATGACCCGTCAAATGGCATCAAGCCTACAACACAGGAGGTATCTCATGAGCGTTCAGATTCGTCGTAGTGCATCTGGTCAGGCCATGCCGAGGGAGACGGTCGCCCTGCCGCTCGAGGCCTTTGGTCCCAGCGACACCACCACCGTCTATTGGCTGGGCAACGCGGGCTTCCTGCTCAACAGCCGCGGCACCACTATCATGTGCGATCCGCTGCTCGTGGGTTTTGACATGCCCGTCCTGGTCGAGCCGCCCATCCTTCCCGAGGATGTGCCCGCCTTTGATGCGCTGCTCTACACCCACATCGACAACGACCACTTTGCCCGCGAGACGCTCGCTGGCCTCAAGGACAAGGCTGGCGAGGTCCACGCAACCCATTACGTTGCTCAGGTTGCGCGCGACGAAGAGCATGTGACTGGCGCCACCGGCCACGACATTGGCGAGCGCTTCTGCATCGGCAACGTGGACGTGACGCTCACCCCCACGTGGCACAACTGGCAGGACCACATGACCAGCGAGAAGTACCAGCACCGTCGTTGGGAGCGCAAGGAGTACTGCGGCTACTGGTTTGACACGCCCGACGGCTCCATCTGGCTGCCCAGCGACAGCCGTCCGCTGCCCGAGTTCCTGGAGTGGGAGAAGGCTCCCGACATGATGCTCTTCGACTTTGCGGACAACATCTGGCACATCACCTTTGCCGGCGCCGTCGAGCTGGCCAACAAGTATCCCGAGTCTGAGCTGCTGCTCATTCACTGGGGCTGCGTGGATGCTCCCAACTACACGCCGTTCAACGGTGATCCCGAGCGCCTCGAGGCTTCCATCAAGAACCCGGAGCGCATCCACGCGCTCGCCCTGGGCGAGGGGCTGGCCCTGTCGATAGGCAACGAATGTGCGCCATCGGGGCGTGTGGCAAAGACGTCGAGTCTCGGCTGGCTGGACGACTTCATCCTGCGCAATTCCAGCCTCGCCATCAACCGCACACGCGAGGCCGCCGCGCTGAGCAGCCCCGAGCTTGCCGCGTGGCTTGCCGAGCAAGATCTTGAGCTGCTGGACTATCGCGACTTGTAAGGTGTTGTCTCAAACGGCATGCCGTTCCTGCAACTGGTCTTGCGCAAAGCGTACGAAGGCGGCAGCTGCACGCGCCATCGTCTTCCCCTTGGGCCACGCAAGAGCAGAGCCCGTCGTCAGGGGAGGGTCAAATGGTATGCGGACAAGGTCGTCTTGGGCCTGTTGTGGGGCAATCTGAAGGCTTCTGCCCATCCCAAAGCGGACGAGGGCATCTCCTGCCGTGCTGAGGTTTGCCTCGCCAGAAACCTCAAGACGAGAGAACCGTCGCCCGAACCAGCTGGCAAGGACGCTTTTGGCGCCTTCTCGCAGCGGCAGGATGACAGGACCACTCGCAAGGTCTGCCGCCGTCACGGTTTCATGCGTCGCGAGTGGGTCGTCATGACCCATCACGGCAACCCACCGCTCCTGAGTGTGCAAACGAACAAAGTCGAGCTCCGCAGGGTCAAACGGCTCAAGCAGCACCGCAAGGTCGGCACGTCCGTCCTGGATCCGTCTGAGCGACGACTCCGCATTGGTGACAAAGAGCGAGATGCTGACTCTTGGATGCTCCCTCCTGAAAGCCGCCCCAAGGGCCGCCATCTCGTCGAGGGCTGCGGTCTGACCGCAGCAGATTGCCACCGATCCCTCCAGCATGCTGCTTGCCGCTCGCAACTCGTCCTCTGTCTTGTTGGCCAGCTCGATCAGTGCCTCTGCGCGCCTGATCAGCAGCAGGCCCTCCTCAGTGGGGACCGCTCCGTGCCGGCCGCGCTCCAACAGGGTGCATCCAAGCTCGCGCTCGAGCCCGGCAATCTGGCGCGAAAGGGCTGGTTGCGTGATGTGCAGCTCCTCGGCCGCATGGGTTACCGATCCGGCACGTACCACCGCAAGAAACGACCGCAGTTCCCTCAGTTCCATCACGTCTCCATTCCATGCACTACATGCATGGAATTATATAGAAAAGAAGCTTTAGACATATAAATCATTGCATGGTTCAATCATGTCGGATAACTGTCTTCGAGAGAGGAACCAAGATGGATCGAGAGCTCAAGCAGAGCGGCAACAAACCGTGGCTGGTCGTGGCAGTGTGCTGTGGCATGGTGGCAGCGGGACTGGGCCTTTCGCTCAATGCGGCGGGGGTCTTCTATGCGCCCGTTGCTGACGACCTGGGTATGATGCGCGGGACCTTCTCGCTGCATATGACGGTGTTCTCGCTGGTGACGGCCTTTACGACGCTGCTCGTGCCTGCATTTATGCGGAAGTTCCCCTACAAGGCGATCCTCATTCCCTCCCTTGCGGTTGCGGTGGTCTCCACCTTCCTCATGGGACGCGTGAGCACGCCTCTGGCCTTCTACATCCTGGGCGCCATCCGCGGTTTCTCCACCTGCCTCTTTGCCATGGCACCTGCCAACCTGATCGTGGGCTCGTGGTTCAATACGAGCGCCGGCACCGCCACGAGCGTGGTCATGGCCTCGAGCGGCATCGCCGGAGCGCTGGGCTCCATGGCATTCTCGTCGGCCATCGCGTCGCTCGGGTGGCGCAATGCCTACGCGGTCGTAGCCCTCGCCATTCTGTTGCTCGTGCGTCCCGCCGTGCCCGTCCCCTTCCCGGCAACGACCGACGCCGAAGGCCTGCTGCCCTATGGTGGTGCCCGCGAGGCCACGACTACAAAGGCCGGGTCGTCCTCCTCTGACGTGGCCTTCAGCTACACCAACCCCACCTTCCTCTGCATTGCGCTCATGGGCGTGCTCATGGCCTTCGTCACCTCCATCGCGCAGCACTTCCCGGGCTATGCCGAAAGCATCGGCCTGGTGATCGGCGCCACCATGACGAGCGTGGCCATGGTGGGCAACATCCTCATGAAGCTCGGCATCGGCGTGCTCTCCGACCGTGTGGGTGCCCCCAAGGCCACCATCGCCATGTGCGCACTCTGCGTTGCTGGCCTTGTGCTCGTCCTGATGGGAGGCTCGGTGCCCCTGATGCTGGCGGGTTCGCTCCTCTTTGGTGGCAGCTACGCCGTGGGCGCCGTCTCTACCTCGCTCTTGCCGCGCCACTTCTTTGGCAACGAGCAGTTTGACCGCGCCTACCCGCCCGTTGCCATGGCCAGCAACGTGGGCGCTGCGGTTTCCATGAGCGCCATCGGCTTTGTGTACGACGCTACGCACTCCTACGCGCTCGCCTTTGTGCTGTGCATCGCGCTGGGCGTGGCCTCCATTGCCACCGTGGTGCTTGCAGACAAGTTCGCACGCAAGTAGGCACACGAAAACGGACGTGGCGGAAAGGAACCAGGTCTTTTCTCGCCACCAGGAAAAACAAGAGCGGAGGGATCGTGTATGGCAACGTCAAGGAAGGCTTCCTTTGGGGAGGAGCTGTGATGGCAGAAGCGAGCATTCTTGATGTGGCTACTGCGGTCGTGGGGCGCTACTCCGCCGCCATCCGCGACAACGATGCCGAGGCGTTTCGTGCGGTGTGGGCAGGCGAGCCCACCGACACGGTCATCTCGCAGTCCACGCTCTACGAGGGGCCGGCCCGCGTGATGGAGTTCCTCGGCATGCTCCACAAGGTATACGACTCGATCGTGCTGGTGAACGACGGGCTCGACGCGCACCTGCTCACGGACGACGTTGCCATCGTGGTCTTCCGCTACCACACCGAGTGCGTGCGCGCCGAGACGGGCGAGCCCTACGGCATCGAGGGACTGGAGACGCAGGTCTTGCGCCTGGTGGACGACGCCTGGAAGATCGCGCACATCCAGTACCACGGGAAGACGATGTAGGAGCAGGCGATTGCCCTTACGTTTTACTCGCTGGTGAAGAAGCTACCGCATCCCGGAACGTCATCAATGCAGGGGAGCTCCCAGCCGCCGGCTACAGCTTCGAGCTCTTTGGCTGAAGATACGTGTCTTCGCCTGAACGAGCAAGGACAACTTTGCGTTCGATGCCTTGGGGCCCGCGTTTGGAACCCGTGCTGCAGCTGAGCCGTCCACCTATTGCTGACCTTGCCGGTGCGAGGCGCCTCGCCCAGAGGGTTACATTTGTTATGTAACCAAGCGCATAAGGGAGAGGAATCGCAATGCAGCGCATGTACCCGCACCTTTCAAGCCCCAGCACCATCGGGCGCACCACCTTCCGCAACCG
>JAFUBJ010000089.1 GCA_017460265.1 Atopobiaceae bacterium
ATACCAGCAATCTAAAGCTAGCGCCATCCGAGGGCATGCGTCCTCGGATGGGGTAATCCGGATTCCACCCTCTCGCTACACAACAATGAGGTCCATATCGCTCAGATCGTAGTCCCCTAAAGCCACTGATCTGATTGTAGGGTCGTCGTAGGTAGCGTAGTAGTAGGTGTTGGTTCTGCAAGACATGCCACCGGTGAAGATGGTTCGTTCGAAATCGCCGCCAGTCATTCGAGCAGCACCGTCTATCATCGCCACTCCTCCAAGCGTATGGAACAGGCGGCTCACGTTTTCCTCTTCAGTGTTCTTTTGAGGATAATGAGCATTCAGATAGGCGACACGCACAAAGCGTGACGGCGAATAGTAGTCGCCGGGGAGCCCGCGCATTCCGCCACCTGACCCGTAGACGGTTAGCTCAGCCGATCTCCACATGGACGGACCAGGGACTTCAGGCGATACGTTGATGTAGTTCCGGATGTTTTCCGCATGCCACATGAAACCGGGTTGGTTCGTTAGGACGTCAAAGCGGTCGTGGAACACCTGCATCCCCTCTGCCGTCTGCTCTACAACGATAGAGCGCGTCGCATCTCCGATGATCCAATGCAAATGAGACGACGGGACCTTTTCGTTGATGGGCTTGTCGACGATCACAGCGTCGACAAGCGCCGCTTCGACTTCATCGACGCTCTCGAAGCTGGCGCTTACCCATAGTGGAAACTCGTAGGCCGCGATATTGGTGCACCCCTCGACTGCGTTGCTCGCGTACTGCGCGTATCCAGGGAAATTCAAGCCCGCAACAGCAAGGCCGGCATCGTTTGCGCAATCAAAATACAGCGGAGCACCCTGCTGGACGATTCCCATGCCGATGACGGTGTGCTTGACTCCTGTCAAAGCACCGAAAGGAGAAGAGGGCTTGTATCTAACCGGGGTAATAACAACCCTCTCGCCATATGAGCAGCTCCAATCGAGATTGCGGCCGAAATACATGTTGCCAGAGTCGTCTACAAATCTAATTGCCGTACACATGGGAACCACCTCGTCCCTTTTCAAACGGGCATAAGAATACTTTTATTATCACACAAATTCTACTACGCGAGGAATGTTGCAATATGGCAAAACATATCTCGTGTCTGCTGCCAAGCGCAGTCGCTGTCGTTGTGTACACAACGTTTGGCATCAGGGCAGGTGGATGGGCTCTTGCGGCGTTGTGCTATTTCGCAATCCTCGGTTGTATGGAGGTTTTCGTGTGGAGTGCGTTCGGTGTGGATCCTCGTACCATACCCGCCCGCATGCGCGACATCATGGGCAACAATAGTTGCCATGGATCCAAAATCGCTCACCCTGCTAAGCTAAACGCATTTCCAGGCAAAAGTGCACCCGCCTCGCAAAAGCGAGCAATACTCCCCATCACTGACCTGCGGCTGTGACTACTCCCCGAGGGGTGAGTACAAAAAGTGTACTCAGCGGTGAGTACAGGTGAGTACACCCTCGGAGGTGCTTTGGTAAAATACTCCCCAATAACGAAACGTCACGTGCGA
>JAFUBJ010000090.1 GCA_017460265.1 Atopobiaceae bacterium
ACCCCATGGCGATACTTGACGCACTTGCCGCAGCCAAGGGCTTTACCGACACCGAGCGCACGCTTGCCGCATATGTGCTCACGCACGCGGATGAGGTGGTCCGCATGCGTCTGGCCACGCTGGCAAAGGAAAGCCACACCTCCAACGCAACCGTTGTGCGCCTCTGCAAGAAGGTGGGGTCGGCGGGCTACAGCGAGTTTCGTGTAGACCTGAGCCAAGACATGGAGCGTCGACGCAACAACGTGTCGCGCATCGACGCCAACGCGCCCATTCTGGAAAACCAGGGCGCACCGGTCATCATGAGTTCCATCGCTACGCTGACTCGCGAGGCCATCAACGACTGCTATGCGTTTGTTCAGAACGAATCGATTGAAAGAGCCGCCGAACTCATCTCTGGCGCACGCCACGTGATCACTTACGCCATAGGTGATACCTATCTCACCACCGAGGCGTTTTCCAACCTGATGGCCAAGATCGGCATCACTTGCATTTCGGCCTTCAACAACGCCGACGTGACCACCATGACCAACATCGCTCATCCCGATGACGTGGGGCTGTTTGTCTCGTACAGCGGAAACCTTGCCTATGACCTGGGCTTACAGCGAGACGCACTGCGCCGGAGGCACTGCAAGACGATTGTCGTCACCGCCAACGACGAGCTTGCCGGAGGCGTAGCGGGCTTTGACTGCGCCGTTTTGGTGCCCTGCCGCGAAAGCACCAATGGCCGTGAGAAGGTCGCGACGTTCTATAGTCAGACGTGCATGCGTTACGTGCTGGAATGCATCTATGGTGTCGTGTTTGCGCAGAGCTACCAGTCAAGCAAGCGGCACAAGACCCTGGCGGAGCACGTCAGAAACTAGGACGAGAAGGAAGAGGGCTGACTACATTTGCCGTAGTCAGCCCTCCAAAAGACGCAAAACTCCCCCGCTACTCCTTGGCGCCGGTGACCTCCTCGACCACGGCCATGGCGTTCAGGCTGCGCGGATAGCCAATGAACGGCACGTTGTTGCTCACGACCTTAATCAGGAACTCGCGGTCGTTGCCGCACTGCACGTTGCCCGCGGTATGCGAGCGGAGCTGCGCCTCGCAGCCGCCCTGCGCCGCAATGTAGCAGAAGGTCATCAGCTCGCGCTCGGGAATGGTCAGGCCCTCGCGGGTGTACCAGTCGCCAAAGCAGTTGCGCACGAGCCACTCGTTGATCCAGGGATAGTCGGCGTTGCCGCGGTCCTTGAAGCCGTGCATGTGCTCGCCAAAGCAGGCAACCTGCGCGGCCTCGCCACCCTCGTAGCGGCTCTCCTTGTCGGCCGTGGTGGTCGCGTGAGACTCAAGCGGCAGCTCAATGCCGCGCAGCTCAAAGATCTCGTTGGTCACCTTGAGGAAGGGGAACACGCGGGCAATGCCCAAGTACGCGGCCGCCTGGTAGACAATCTCCTTCACGGTTTCGGGCTCGACGCCCATGTTGAGTGCGGCCGGCAGCAGCGCACGAAACTCGTCGATGCCCTGGCAGCCCAGACAGGTGGCCAGCCAGCACATGAAGCGCGTGCGGTCGGGCAGGTCAATCTCTGACGCAACTTCGCCGAAGGCAAAGTTGGCAAAGCGCTCAACAAACTCGGGGTCAGTGCGCTGCAGGTCGGAGGCATAGGTGGGAAGCATGCGACCACGGAAGTCGCGGGCCTCGTCGGACAGTTGCGGTACGTAAGACATGAGTGTTCCTCTCGACGTCGTTTCCATGGCTCTATTGTACGGGCTGCGCACCGCAGCTTCCAATCGATTGTGGTTGTGGTTGCCATGCAGACCATGCATCGCGCAGCCACCCCAAAGTTGAGCACACACACGAACACCTTTTCTCGCGTCATCTCCCCCACAGGTGGGTGCATATTTTGAGAATCAGAGATTGTCGGCATGGTATTTGCCTTTGTGCAACAAATCGATGTGTCCCACGCTGCTTCGGCATGGTATTTGTTTTTCTGCAACACGTTTTGATAGTTGAGCGAACCGACGGGTACTTTTCGCGTTGCAGGATATTGATATAGATGCCGTTTTTGGTGCCACGCGGAACTCCTGTTGCACAAAGGCAAATACCATGCCGCCTTTTCCCTGATGTCCCAATACCTCGCACCATAGACTCCTTCCAAGGAACTCCAAGCGGGCTGAACCATCCTTTCAGCGCCGCACGGAGCAAAAGCCATCCGTCCTGAAACTCGCTTCCAGTTGGCTTTGCGCGGAGCAATAGCGGCAACGCATGCTGCTAGGCTATAAATCGTAGACGACCACCCAGAGATTAGGAGCACCCATGGCAGACCGTATCCTCAACATTGGCTTCATTGGCAACGGCAAGGGCTCTAACCGCTACCACGCGCCCTTCTCGCTGGCCCTGCCCGAGAAGTTCCGCATCAAGACCATCCAGGCGCGCCATCTGGGCGGTCCGTGGCCAGAGATTCCCGGAGTGGAATACACCACCGACATGGCAGCCATGCTCGCCGATCCCGAGATTGACATCGTGGAGATCAGCACTCCCCACAGCACCCACTACTCCCTGACCAAGGCCGCTCTCGAGGCGGGCAAGCACGTGGTCTGCGACAAGGCCTTTGTGGGCACCGTGGCCGAGGCCCAGGAGCTCTATGACCTGGCAGCTGCCAAGGGCGTCACGGTCCAGTGCTATCAGAACCGCCGCTTTGACTCCGACCTGGTCACGGCCAAAAAGGTCGTGGAGTCTGGCA
Source organism: Atopobiaceae bacterium (assembly GCA_017460265.1). Lineage (GTDB taxonomy): Bacteria > Actinomycetota > Coriobacteriia > Coriobacteriales > Atopobiaceae > UBA1367. The sequence goes on from JAFUBJ010000090.1 coordinate 2,721, forward strand.
AGCTGGGGAAGGTCTTTGAGGTCGTGACTCACTACGACTACTGGCGCGAGGAGTACCTGCGCTACGCCCAGGAGGGCCCCTTCGACCGCCTGATGGGCATCTGCTACGGACATGCCTGTCACAGCGTCGACCAGCTCATTTCTTGGTTTGGCGTACCCGACCGCTGGCACACCGAGACCCGCCAGCTCTTTGGTGAGGGCCACCCCGAGACCTTCTATGACTTCGACCTTTACTACGACGAGCTGGGCATCAAGGCCACGGCCGCGTCCAACTACCACGCCGCCATTCAGCGCCCGAGCTTTGAGGTCTATGGCACGCGCGGCACCTTCATCAAGGTCGAGAAGGACCAGCAGGAGCGCGACCTCAAGAAGTTCTACCTGCCTGCGGGACACCCCGACTTTGGTCTGGACACGCCCGAGCAGTGGGGCACGCTGCGCTACTACGACGACAACGGCACCATGCACGAGGAGCGCGTCGAGACCGTGCGCAGCACCTATTCCGGCTTCTACGAGGCGCTGTACGAGACGGTCGCCCACGGAGCGCCGCAGCTTGTGAAGCCCGAGGAGACCATCGCTCAGCTGCGCATTCTTGAGGAGGCCACGGACGGCCTGAAGTAGCAACTACACATCGGTTTCTTTGGCTTCCACGGCGCGGGGCGGGACAGCCCCGCGCCGTGGAGCTCTATGGTGATACCATTCCACGTGACCATCCATACCAGAGGGGATCACATGGACAGGGCAAAGCGAACCGACCTGATCATTGTCATTGTGCTTGCGGCGCTTGTCGCGGCCCTTGTACTGCATCTTGTGGCGGGCGGTCAGCAAAAGGCCTCCTCCCCCACCACCACGGCAGCCGAGGTCACTTACCAGGACTACGACGGCAAGACCATTGGCATCCTGACGGGCACCAACATGGAGGCGGAGAGCTTCAAGCACTTCCCCAACAGCGAATACCTGTACTTTGACGGCTATCCCAACATGAACGCGGCGCTCGAAAACGGCGTCATCGACGCCTACCTGGGAGACGAGCCGGCGCTCAAGAGCATCCATGCCCAGCAGCCGCAGATTGACTACATCAAGGAGCGGCTCACCAACAACCGATATTCCTTTGCATTCAGAAAGGACGACCCGCGCGAGAAGGAACTCTGCGACCAGTTCAACGAGTTCCTGCGCAAGATCAAGGCGGACGGCACCTACGACGAGATAGACGCCACCTGGTTTGGCACGGACGAGAGCAAGAAGGTCGTCAGTTTGGATGGCCTGACTGGTGAGAACGGCACCATTCACGTGGTCACCACCTCCACCGACGAACCCTTCTCGTACATCAAGGACGGCCAGCACGTGGGATACGACATTGACGTGGCCGTGCGCTTCTGCCGCGAGAACGGCTACGCCATCGAGATTGGCGACGTTGACTTTCAGGCGCGCATCCCCGCGCTCGCGTCGGGGCAGTACGAGTTCACCACCACCATGAACGTAACGCCCGAGCGCGAGGAGGCCGTGCTCTTCTCCGAGCCGGTGAGCGAGGGCGGCATCGTGGTGGCGGTGCGTTCGGAGGACCTTGCGGGAACTGCACAGGTGGCCGCGCAGCCCTCCTCCTTTGACGGAAAGCGCGCCGGCGTCATCACCGGGTCGTTCCACGACAGCGTCGTGGAGGAGTGTCTGCCGCAGTCCTCCATCGCTAACTACGATTCGTACACCGACCTCATGGAGGCGCTGAACTCGGAAAAGATCGACTATTTCCTTGCCAGCACCGAGGTTGCCGGCAGCCTGATGGAATCAAACCCCAACATCGTGGCGCTCCCCGACCCCGTGAAGTCCCTCGACATTGGCGCGATGTTTGCCAAGACGCCTAAGGGTGCTGAGCTCAAGGCCCAGATGGACGAGTTCATTGTCAGAATGAAGGCCGACGGGACGCTCGATACGATCTACGAGTACTGGAACGACCCCGCCTCCGCGTCCACGCCCGTTGACATGAGCGGCCTCACCGGCGAGAACGGTACGCTGCGTTTTGCCACGAGCGGCACCAAGGTTCCCGTGTCGTTCCAGGTGGGTGACCAGATTGCGGGAACCGACCCCGACATTGCCGTGCGCTTCTGCCGCGCGTACGGCTACGGCATTGACGTTTCGGTCGTGAACACCGCCGGCATCATCCCCGGCATCACGACTGGCATCTATGACTTCTCCCTGTCTGACATGGTCATCACGCCCGAGCGCCAGGAGAGCGTGAACTTCTCGGAGCCGTACCACGCAACCGACATGCTGCTGGTATGCCGCAAGACCGATGCGGGTGTGACGGCAGACGATTCCCCCCAAGATGAGCTGGGCCTTATTGATGGCCTTGCCCTCAGCTTCGAGAAGAACTTCGTCCGCGAGGGCCGCTGGAAGCTGATTGTCCAGGGCGTGGGCACAACATGCCTCATCACGTCGCTCTCTGTGCTCTTTGGTAGCGCGCTGGCGTTTGGCGTCTGCATGCTCCGCCGCACGGGAAGCCGCCTGGCAAACCTGCTGGCTGACATCTACGTGCGGCTGCTTCAGGGCACGCCGACGGTCGTCTTGCTCATGATCTTGTACTACGTGGTGTTTGGCCGCACGGGCATGCCGGCCGTGTGGGTGGCCATCATTGGGTTCACGCTCAACTTTGGCGCCTATGGGTCCGAGATCATGCGCTCCGGCATCGAAAGCGTCAACGCCGGCCAGCGCGAGGCGGCGCTGGCACTGGGATACACCGAGCACCAGGCATTCTTTGACTTCATCTTCCCGCAGGCGGCGGTGCGCTTCTTGCCGGTGCTGCGCGGCGAGGCCGTGTCGCTGCTTAAGAGCACCTCAATCGTGGGATACATTGCCATCCAGGACATCACCAAGATGAGCGACATCATCCGCAGCCGCACCTACGAGGCGTTCTTCCCGCTAATTGTGACCGCGGTCATCTACTTTGTGCTTGCGTGGCTGATTGCGCTTTTGACCAAAGCGCTGCTGGCGCACATCGATCCGAGGCAAACCGCCAGGCAGAAGAGGGAGGCGTAGAGCATGAGCCTCATACATGTTGAGCACCTCCGCAAGGAGTTTTCAGACGCGACGCCGCTTGAGGACGTGAGCTTTGACATCAACGAAGGTGACGTCATCGCCGTCATCGGGCCCTCCGGGACGGGCAAGTCCACGCTGCTGCGCTGCATGAACCTGCTTGATCAGCCAACCGCCGGCACGATCGTTGTGGATGGCGAGGAGATTACCGACCCGCGCTGCGACGTGCCACGCGTGCGCCAGAAGATGGGCATGGTCTTTCAGTCGTTCAACCTGTTTGACAACCTGACCGTGCTGGGCAACGTGTGCGCCGCGCCCATGAAGCTCTTGAAGATGCCTACCGACGAGGCGCACAGGCAGGGGCTGGAACTGCTCGGGCGCGTGGGCATCGCCGACAAGGCGGACAGCTTCTCCGACGAGCTTTCCGGCGGGCAGAAACAGCGCGTAGCCATTGCGCGCGCCATTGCCATGCGGCCCAAGATCTTGCTGCTGGACGAGCCGACCTCGGCGCTTGACCCCACCATGATTGCCGAGGTGCTGGCCGTGATCAGGTCGCTTGCGCTGGAGGGCATGACGATGATGATCGTCACGCACGAGATGCGCTTTGCCCGCACGGTGTCAAACCGCGTCTTTTACATGGACCAAGGCGGCATCTATGAGGAGGGCACGCCCGAGCAGATCTTCGAGCGTCCCGAGCGCGAGCGGACGCGGGCCTTTATCAGGCGGCTCAAGACGCTGCGGATCAGTATCGATCCCGCCAGCCAAAACTTCCCCGCCATCAGCACCCGCATCGAGCGGTTTGGCTCCGACGCCGCACTCTCGTCTCACGCGCAGCGCAACCTCATGCTTGCCTTTGAGGAGCTGGTCTTCCAGTGCCTGATGCCCGGTTTGCGAAAGCGCGGGTCAAATGAGGCCATTGAGGTGGCCATCGAGCATGCCGAGGAGGACAACAGCATGTCCATGCGCGTCACGTGGCCGGGCGAGAGCTTCAACCCGCTTGAGGAGGGCGATGACTTCTCGCTTTCCATCATCAAGAGGGTCACGCAGGAAGCTTGCTACGCTTACGATGACGTCAACACGGTTAGGGGGCTGTAACATAAGGTACCGAGAGAATCGGGTGGGGCCCGTCGGGCTCCACCCGATTCATTTTGGCCGTAACTTGCCTTACAACCCCAACTACCTGCGGTTTTATGACAGCGTATGGTATAATTGCAGGTAGGAGGTGGTGTCTGTGGGTGACGTCC
>JAFUBJ010000091.1 GCA_017460265.1 Atopobiaceae bacterium
GGCCCCAGCAGGCGGTCGACGTCTGGTAGGGGTGACCGTAGCTTCCATACGCGAAGACCGGCTCCTCTTCGAGATATCCGCACCAGACGGCGGTGCACAGTTGGGGCGTATATCCGCAGAACCAGAGGTCGTCGGCCGTCTCGGTGGTTCCGGTCTTGCCTGCCATGGGCTGGTTGATGTTGTAGTTATACGAAAGGATGGAAGCGCCTGCAGAGCCTTGCGTGACGGTGTGCAGGACGCCCGTGATGGCCTCCGCAATCTCGGGTGCGAAGACCGTGGTCGGGTTGTCTGTGTGCTCGTAGACGACGTTGCCATTGCGGTCCTCGATGCGGGTGATGGCGATCGCGTCACGATGGATGCCGTTTGCTGCCAGCGTGGAATAGGCCTCTGCCATCTGCACAGGAGGAATGCCGACAGTGCCAAGACAGACCGAAGGATAGGGCGGAAGGTCGACGTCGATGCCCATGGCATGGGCGGTCGAGATGACGTTCTCGATACCCAGGCACATGGCTACCTGTGCGTAGGCGGTGTTGATCGACTCCTGCGTGGCATACGTCAACGTGACGTTGCCATAGCTCATGTTGGCATAGTTGGAGACTTCCCAACCGTCGGTAACCTGAATCGGCGAGTTCGCGATGATGTAGATATCGGGGTTCATGCCCGAGTTGATGGCGGTGGCGAGGGTGAACATCTTCATGGTCGAACCAACCTGGCGACGCGCCTGCGTGGCAAGGTTGAACTGGCTCATGTTGTAGTCACGTCCGCCGACGAGGGCCTTGATGTAGCCATTGTGCGGGTCGACGGAGACCAGACCAAACTGAAGCTCGGGGTCGCCGATGATGTCAAGCTGCTCTGCCACGGCCTCCTCAGCACATTGCTGCCAGTGTGGGTCGATAGTGGTGTAGACGTGCAGACCGCCCTGAAGAATGGTGTTGTAGTCAAAGTCTTCGAGGAGCAGCTCGCGAACGTAGTCAGAGAAGTACGGATAGCGGCCGATGGAGTCAAGGTAGGCTCCGTGGTTGAGCGAGAGCTCGGTGTTGACGGCCTCCTCGTATTCCTCCTGGGTGATGTCGCCGGCGGTGTACATGCGGTCAAGCACGAGGTTGCGGCGGTTAATCGCAAGGTCGGGATTGACGGTGGGGTCGTAGGCAGACGGTGCGGCGGGGAGGCCGACGAGCAGGGCTGCCTCGGGAAGCGTCAGGTCGCTTGCGTTCTTGTTGAAGTAGTTGATGCTTGCCGCCTGGATGCCGTAGGCGCCGTCGCCGTAATAGATGGTGTTGAGGTACATCATGAGGATCTGGTCCTTGGTGTACATCTTCTCCATCTGGATGGCGATGTAAGCCTCGCGCACCTTACGCCTGAGGGAGTAGTCAAACTGCTCGTCGGAGAGGACGGTGTTGCGGACAAGCTGCTGTGTGATGGTCGAGGCGCCCTCGGAGCCGCCGGAGAGCTGCACGAAGACGGCACGCAGGATGCCCTGTGGGTCGACGCCGCTGTGCTTGTAGAAGCGGATGTCCTCGGTGTCGACGGTTCCCGTGAGCACGTAGGGCGACACCTGGTCAATCTCGATGGTGCGGCGGTTCTGCAGATAATACTCTGCGATGACCGTGTTGTCCGCGGCGTAGAGCGTTGTTGGCTCAGGCACAAGGTAGGCGTCTGCGGACGTGTAGTCGGGCAGGCCATCGAGCCAGCTGTTCACCGTAACGGTAAGCGAGACAAGCAGCGTGGCCATGAGCAGGGAGAGGAACCCAAAGAACCCCGCGATGGCAAAGGCTACGGCGTGTGTGCTCGCATGCTTGTGAGCTTTGCGTTGGCGTACACCCATGCAAACCTCCTATGGAGTCGGACAGATACAGTCCATTATACGTTTGGTAGTCCGAGTTCGCGAAGGTTACGCAATGTGCACACGTGGCTTGAGGGTCCTTTAGGAGGCCTAGTTAATCGTGTGATGGATTCCTAGAAGGTTGCGACCGCGCTTTTTCAGGCGGGGCAGGAGGCCGACCTGTGAGTGGAGGGCTCCCTTTAGGCCTTCGCTGATGCGCGTGGAATCACAGACAAAGCTGTAGTCAACGCGCTTGGCGATGTCTTTTATGCATGAGCTGACGACGGGATCTGCCTGGTCAAAGCCCTCGATGAGCGCCTTGATGTGAAAGCAGGCACGGTTGTAGTGCCCCTCCCAAATGCGAGGGGAGGAGACTTGCAGGTTGCGCATGGTGTCGTCCATCTCGAGCCATCGGTCGCGCAGTATGCGCGGGTCGCCGACAACCCTGGGGGCATTGGCGCTGAAGTCACGGTAATAGTAGAGACATTCGTCGATGTAGACGATGGACGTGGCGCGCACGAGCGTGTCGATGAGCCATGGGTTGTCTGCCCATCCCGCACCGGGAATCTCATGCATCTTGATGCCGTTTTGAACGAGGAAGTCTCGGCGGTAGATGGCTGACCAGATGCTGGGGTGGTGAAAGAGGAACTCTGCGTCATCGGCGAGAGCGAATGGAGCGTTTACCGTCTTGACCTTATGGAAGTAGGGTGCGGGCTCGAGGTGCTCCTGCTCAGTGTCGGGGTCGATGATGTCCCAGAAGGCCGCCTTGATGATGTCGGGCATCTTGTTTGCTTTCGCGGCATCCCAGAGCTTCTGGTACATACTTGCGTCGACGTAGTCGTCGGGTTCGACGATGCCAATGTAGGCACCGTGGGCCTGGCCAAGGCCACGGTTGACGGCGCTTCCGTATCCGCCGTTCTCCTTGTGGATGACGTGAAAACGCTCGTCGGATTCGGCAATGGCGTCCATGATCCGGGGGGAGCCATCGGTAGATCCATCGTCGATACAGATGACCTCGATGTCTTTGAACGTCTGGCAGCTCAGAGAGTCAAGGCATTGCGCGAGGTAGGGCTCCACGTTGAAGATGGGCACGATGATGCTGACGAGGGGAGTAGTGGTCATGGATGCTCCGGGGCATTTCAGGTATGTGCGGTAGCTACCGTTGTTGAGGCAAAGAGAACGTGCTGCTAAACTAAGTGAATAGTACGTTTGCTTGGTGTGTATTGTAACGGACGACACCTGAATTGCGGATAAGCATCACGACACGCCAAATTGCGGATGGGCAACATGTTTTGCAGCCTATCTCCGACCGAAAGGTTAATGTCATGGCTCCAATGAAGAAAGTTGCCCCCTGGGCACTATCGGTATTGCTTGCTACCTGTTGCTTTGCCTCGGCAGTTGCCTACGCTGATGACGAGGCACCCTCAGAGCAGGAGGCGATTGTCGTTTACGACGCGCCGGCTGAGGAGCAGGAGGCTTTCTCGGAGGAGATTGTCAGCTCTGAGGATGAGGAAGAAGCGCTTGTCGAGAGCGATGGTACGGTTTCTGACGAAGAGACGATTCCAGCTCAAGAGGAGGCTGCTGAAGAAGAGCCTGCTGCGGTCGTTGAAGAGCGGGTGACGCCTGAGGAGAAGGTTGCATCCGTCGAGGATAACGGCAGCGCAGTCCTCATGTTTTCTCCGAGCGGAGACAGCTTTGCGGGTCACGAGGCAGACAGCTGGCGCTTCAGGAACGGCTACCCCATAGAGCTTTCCGAGGATGTTGACGAGTCTGGTCTCTCTGCCCAGGCGGAGTTCAAGATGTGGACCAAGAACAGCAAGGGCGAGTACATCAGCAGCAATGGCAAGGTGATTACGGGTGCCAAGCGCCGCGGCGTTGACGTGAGCGAATGGAACGGTCACATTGACTGGGCCAAGGCCAAGGCCGATGACGTGAGCTTTGCCATCCTGTGCGTCGGCGGAACCTTCTATGGCTCCAAGAAGCAGTACGAGGACAGCGAGTTCCTTTACAACGCCAAGGAATGCGAGCGTCTGGGCATTCCTTACGGTGTGTACTTCTTCTCTGCAGCAGAGAACGTGTACCAGGCCTGGCAGGAGGCAAACTACACCATCCAGATGCTCAAGGGGCGCAAGGTTACCCTCCCGGTCTACTACGACCTTGAATGGGAGGGCGTGGCATCCACCTCCAACCGAACGATGTTGGCAAACATCTCCAAGGTGTTCTGCAATGCGGTAAAAGCTGCCGGATTTAAGCCGGGCGTGTATGCAAGCCTCAGTTGGTGGAGCTACTACCTTACCGATAGTTGTTTCAATAACTGGGACAGGTGGGTTGCGCAGTACTACAGCAGATGCGAGTACGAGGGCAGCTATCGCCTGTGGCAGTGCTCGTCTACGGCAAAGGTCAATGGCATCGGTGGCTCGGGCGTCGACCTCAACTTTGATTTTACGACGGGGTCCCAGGACAAGGCCGTGACAGGGTCGGGCAACAACCCTCTGCAGGGCATGATCTGCCCCAATCCGCCTAGCGCGCTGAAGGCGAGTGATGGCAGCCCCACAGTCGCCTATCGCGCACACGTGCAGAACGTGGGCTGGCAGGGGACTAAGACTAACGGAGCGACCGCTGGAACTTCTGGTCAGTCTCTGCGTGTGGAGGCCCTTCAGATCGACGTGGGCGGCGTCTCTGGCGGCGTTACCTATCGCACACACGTGCAAAACGTCGGGTGGCTTCCCTGGATGTCCAATGGCATGGCCTCAGGAACGAGCGATATGAGCTATCGCGTTGAGGCGCTTGAGATCAAGCTCACGGGCGACGTGGCAAAGTCGTATGACATCTGGTATCGCGCTCACGTTCAGAACGTCGGCTGGCAGAACTGGGTCAAGAATGGCGCTACGGCTGGCACCTCGGGCAAGTCATTGCGTGTTGAAGCCATCGAGATTCTGCTTCTTCCCAAAGGACAGGTCCCGAGTTCTGGTGGAGCGACGGTAACCTACGACGCCCACGTGCAGAACATAGGTTGGATGGACTCTGTTGCCAATGGTATGGTCGCGGGCACTTCGGGCAGGTCTCTGCGTGTCGAAGCCATGCATCTCTCCCTGTCAGGGGTATCTGGTGGAATCACCTATCGTACCCATGTGCAGAATATCGGCTGGCACGGATGGAAGAGCCACGGTTCGCTGACGGTAACCACGGGGCAGTCATTGAGACTTGAGGCAAGCGAAATAAAGCTTACGGGTGATGCAGCCAATAAGTACGACGTGTGGTATCGAGCCCCTATCCAAAATATCGGCTGGCAAGGATGGGTTAAGTATGGGGCAATGGCCGGAACGTCAGGATTGTCGCTGCGTATGGAGGCCGTGCACGTAGCGGTGACGCCTCAGGGGAGCGGTGCCCCCGTGGCTTAATCCCAAGGACCATATGCGCGTTGGCTGGCTTCTTGCACCTGCGAGAAGCCAGCTTTTTTATGCCTGATAGAATAGGAATGTTACTGACTCACTTATGGAGGTCTCCCATGAAGGGCATCATCCTCGCCGGCGGATCCGGCACGCGCCTCTACCCGCTGACCACCGTCACGTCCAAGCAGCTGCTGCCGGTCTACGACAAGCCCATGGTGTACTACCCGCTCGCCACGCTCATGCTGGCGGGCATCCGCGACGTGCTCGTCATCTCCACCCCGGCCGACCTCCCCAACTTCGAGCGGCTCCTGGGCGACGGGTCGGACTTCGGGGTGTCGCTCTCCTACGCGGAGCAGCCCAGCCCCGACGGCCTGGCGCAGGCCTTCGTGATCGGCCGCGAGTTCTGCGCGGGGGAGCCCTGCGCGCTCGTGCTCGGCGACAACATCTTCTACGGCAACGGCCTCGGCAAGCGCCTGCGCCACGCGGTGCGCAACGCCGCGCGCGGGGTGGCCACCGTCTTCGGCTACCACGTGGACGACCCCGAGCGCTTCGGCGTGGTGGAGTTCGACGACCAGTTCAACGCCGTCTCCATCGAGGAGAAGCCGGCCCACCCCAAGAGCGACTACGCCGTGACGGGCCTCTACTTCTACCCAGCGGACGTGTGCGACAGGGCCGCCGAGGTGAGGCCCTCGGCCCGCGGCGAGTACGAGATCACCGACCTCAACCGCATGTACCTGGAGTCGGGCGAGCTCGAGGTCGTGACGCTGGGCCGCGGCTTCGCCTGGCTCGACACCGGCACCATGGAGTCGCTCTTCGAGGCCTCCGAGTTCGTGCGCACGGTGGAGCGGGCCCAGGACCTGCCGGTGTCGGTGCCGGAGGAGATCGCCTTCGACAACGGCTGGATATCGCGCGAGAGGCTTCTCGAGTGCGCGGAGCGCTACGGAAAGAGCGACTACGGCGCGCACCTGCGTGACGTCGCCGAGGGGCGCGTGGCCCCGGACCGGCACTTCAGTGAGGTGAGCGAGTGAGCATGAACATCCTCATAACGGGGTGCAGGGGTCAGCTGGGAAACGAGCTCCAGCACCAAATCTCTTCGGGCTATTCCGAGATTGGTGAGTTGCCAGGCTGCTACGCAGACGCAATGGTGGATGCCATTGACCTTGATGACCTTGACATTTCAGATGCTGAGGCAACTGACGCATGGTTTTCTGGGCACGGAGCCTATGACGTCGTGATCAACTGTGCAGCCTTCACCAATGTCGATGGTTGCGAGTCTGACTTTGCGACTGCTTTCAAGGCAAATGCCCTTGGACCTATGAACCTGGCCCGTGCCTGCGCACGCACTGGCGCAAAGCTCGTACACGTGTCGACAGACTACGTCTTTCCCGGCACTGATCCTACGCCGCGTGTTGAGGCAGATGCCCCAGCTCCCATCTCTGCTTACGGGCGTAGCAAGCTTGCGGGGGAGGGGCTTGCCCTCTCTGCCAACCCCCAGACCTTTGTTGTCCGTACTGCGTGGCTCTATGGTTACGTGGGCCGCAACTTCGTGAAGACCATGTTGGCCTTAGGCGCCTCTCATGACGTAGTGACGGTTGTGGATGACCAGCTGGGCAATCCTACGAGCGCTGCCGACCTTGCCCACGAGCTACTCTCGCTTGCCGTGACCGAGAACTACGGCATCTATCACTGCACTAACGAAGGCACTTGCTCGTGGGCCGACTTTGCGCAGGCCATCATGGAGGGGGCGGGCCTTGCCTGCCGCGTAGAGCGCTGCACGTCGGCTGACTGGAAGCGCATGCATCCAGAAAGTGCCGACAGGCCCGCGTATTCCTCGCTTGAGAACGCGCGTCTCGGCTCGACCATAGGCAACGACATGCGTCCCTGGCGAGAGGCGCTTGCCACGTATCTGTCAAACCCATCTCTGATGGAGGGATAACCTCTCATGAAGACCTACCTTGTGACCGGTGGCGCCGGCTTCATCGGCTCCAACTTCGTGCTCTACATGCTGCGCAAGCATGACGATGTCAAGATCGTCAACGTTGATGCGCTGACCTATGCAGGCAACCTCGAGAACCTTTCCTCGGTGCAGGATGACCCCCGCTACGTGTTTGTCCATGCCGACATCCGCGATCGAGAAACAATTCAGGCAACGATTGCCGAGCACAATCCTGACTACGTAATCAACTTTGCGGCGGAAAGCCACGTTGATCGTTCCATTGCCAACCCTGGCATCTTTGCTGACACCAATGTCATGGGAACGGTGAACATGCTCAACTGCTGCCGTGCTGCCTGGGACGACGGCAAGGGCGGCTTTGGGGAGCATCGCTACTTGCAGGTCGGAACTGACGAGGTGTACGGCTCCCTTGCCATTCCCGAGGCGCTCAACCCTGACGGGAGTCCCGCGGATCCTGAGCACACCGACTATTTTCGCGAGGACACGCCGCTCAGCCCCCACAGCCCGTACAGCGCGTCCAAGACCTCAGCGGACCTCTTCGTCAAGGCATACCACGACACGTACGGCTTCCCCGCGGTCATCACGCGCTGCTCCAACAACTACGGCCCCTACCAGTTTCCCGAGAAGCTCATTCCGCTCATGATTCATAACGCGCTCCTGCACAAGGAGCTGCCCGTGTACGGGGACGGGCTCAACGTGCGCGACTGGCTCTACGTTGACGATCACTGCAAGGCCATCGACATGGTGGCACGTGATGGGCGCCTGGGCGAGGTCTACAATGTAGGCGGTCACAACGAACGTGCCAACATCTACATTGTCAAGACCATCATTGCCGAGGTGGCAAAGGTTACGGGTGACCCTGAGGTCAACGAGGACCTCATCCGTTACGTAACGGACCGCGCCGGCCATGACCGTCGCTACGGCATGGCGCCTGACAAGATCCGCGAAGAGCTGGGCTGGTATCCCGAGACTCCCTACGAGGAGGGCATCGTTAAGACGATCCGCTGGTATCTGGATAATCCCGAGTGGGTCGAGCACGTGACGAGTGGCGCCTATCAGGATTACTACGAGAAGATGTACGCAGGGAGATAGCAATGACTGAGCGGGTGGAAGCTGTCATCTTTGCCGGTGGTGTGGGACGCAGAATGGGCGCGGGCCCACGGCCAAAGCAATTCCTCGAGCTAGGCGGGCGTCCCATCATCGATTACACCATCGCGCATTTTGCTGAGCATCCGCAGGTGACGGGTGTTGTTGTCGTATGTCTTGAGTCATGGATTCCCTACCTTGAACAGGTGCTGGTAAAACGCCGTTACGAGCTTCCTATCGACATCGTGCCCGGAGGCTCCACGGGTCAGGAGTCCATCTTCAACGGCGTTCGTCATTTGCATGAGCTTCACCCTGAAGATGAGAATGCCATTGTGCTCATCCATGATGGCGTGCGCCCGCTTATCGACGAGAAGGCCATCACGGACTGTATAGAGTCGGTGCGGACGCGCGGCTGTACGGCGACAGTTACACCTGCCATCGAAACTATCGCAGTCAGGGGCGCGAACGGTACGGTGGCACAGATGATTCCGCGTTCTGAGGTGGAGCTTGCGCGTGCTCCCCAAGGCTTTAAGCTCGAGGCGCTGTACCGTGCACACCTGCGGACTCAGGAGGAGGGGCTTGGGGAGTTCATTGATTCCGTGAGCCTTATGAGCCACTTTGGCTACCCCATCTTCACCGTGGAAGGGCCTGCAGAAAACATCA
>JAFUBJ010000092.1 GCA_017460265.1 Atopobiaceae bacterium
CCTCACAGTTCTCACTTTGTTGAGTTGTGTGCAAACCTCACCACAAAAGGCCAGTTGGTGCTCGTGGGTTTGCACGCAATTGCCATCCGGACCGCTGTCGTCCAAAACCTGGCCAAAGTCGGCAGCACGCTGCCCGCTTCGGATCATTCGTCGATTCTTTGCGTATTTAAAATGTCAATGAAGAAGCGTCTCCCAATGGGTATGAAAGAGATGGCGCGGACAAAGGACACATTCCGTCACTTATCCGTATAACCAATAGCTTGGCACCAAGAGAGTTAGGGAGAAGTCCCACATGAAGGCTCCTCAGATCGTATCTGCAGCGGCGGCCTCGCTGCTTGCGCTCACGCTCATGGCCTGCACCACTAGCTCGTCATCCTATTCGCAGTACACGCTCGACGAGGCCTCTGGAATCAAGTTCGAGGCCGAGAACGCCGGCTCTGACTCTGAGGCGGTCACCGAAAGCGGCATCGAGGTTAAGGCCGGAGACGTCATCGTCATCAGCCCGTTCACGGAGAAGGGCAGCTTCCACCTGACCATCACCTCTGATGACGGAAAGACCACCGTCTACGATGACAACGTTGAGGGTAAGGTGCTGTACACCATCGCGGCAGACCCCGGAACCTATACGGTTAAGACCACGGGCAACAATGTCACCGGTTGGATGACCGTTGCCGCCCAAAGCCAAGAAGAGCTTATCGCACAGGACGCCTCACTTGCTGAGGCACTCGAAGGGACTGGCGTTGACCCGGAGAGCCTTAAGGACTCCTCAAACTAGGTCACAAAAAACCTTAGTACAACAGGCACGTTGGCGAGGGGGCGCAGGTTCCCTCGCTTTCTTTATGGCGAGCCAGGCGTGCTGCTCACACAAAGTAGGTTTCCCACAGAGTGCAAAGGTGTTTCAAAAACGTGCTCGCTGCGTAACCGTCGCATTTCGATTCGTTCACAGTTAATTTCCGAGTGACGCAAAGACAAAGACTCGCGCTATTCTTTCTCCGTCAGTTTTATAGCCATGCGGCAAAGATGCTGAAAGGAGCAATCATGACGTATTCTGAGCGCGTGCTCGCCGACCTCAAGGAGCGCTATCCTGAGCAGCCCCAGTTCATCCAGGCTGCCACCGAGGTTCTTGAGACCATCCAGACCGCACTAGACGCACATCCCGAGTATGAGGAGGCCGCCCTTCTTGAGCGCCTCGTCGAGCCTGAGCGCGTCATCATCTTCCGTGTCCCTTGGATCGACGACGAGGGCAAGGTTCAGGTCAACCGCGGTTACCGTGTGCAGTTCAACTCCGCCATTGGCCCCTACAAGGGCGGCCTGCGCTTCAACCCGACCGTCACCCGTGGCAGGCTGAAGTTCCTGGGCTTCGAGCAGATCTTCAAGAACTCCCTCACCACGCTGCCCATGGGTGGCGGCAAGGGCGGCTCTGACTTCGACCCCAAGGGCAAGTCCAACAACGAGGTCATGCGCTTCTGCCAGAGCTTCATCACCGAGCTCTATCGCCACATCGGCGAGGACACCGACGTGCCCGC
>JAFUBJ010000093.1 GCA_017460265.1 Atopobiaceae bacterium
ACCAGCACGGGGGCCTCCAAAGCAAACCAACCGGCTCTTAGAACTCGGCGCCGCACTTCTTGCAGACGCGCTTCTTGTCCTTGCCCTCGCCGGTGTGGCCCACGCGCGTGGGCTTGCCGCACTTGGGGCAAATGAGCATGACGTTGCTCGCGTCAATGGCGGCCTCGCGCTCGACGATGCCGCCGGACTGGCCGGCCTGGGTGGGCTTCTGGTGCTTCTTCACCATGGCCACGCCCTCGACAATGACCTTGCCCTCGGCGGGCAGGGCACGCAGGACCTCGCCCTGGGCACCCTTGTCCTTGCCGGAGAGGACCTGGACCTTGTCGCCCTTCTTGATGTTCATCTTAGGCATGTCCAAGCCTCCTTACAGCGTCTCGGGTGCGAGCGAGACGATCTTCATGTACTTGTGGTCACGCAGCTCGCGAGCGACGGGCCCAAAGATACGGGTTCCGCGGGGCTCGCCTTCCTTGTCCACCAGCACGCAGGCGTTCTGGTCGAACTTGATGTAGCTGCCGTCCTTGCGACGGGTCTCCTTGGCGGTGCGCACGACGACGCAGCGCACAACGTCACCCTTCTTCACGTTGCTGTTGGGAGTGGCCTCCTGGACAGCGCAGATGATGACGTCGGCGAGACGAGCATAACGACGCTTGGAGCCACCAAGAACCTTGATGCACTTAACACGCCTGGCGCCACTGTTGTCAGCGACGGTGAGCATGCTCTCCATCTGAATCATTGCTGTTCCTCCGATTATCCCTGGCCGGGGCGCCACTTAAGGCGCCGAGACCAGAAGCGGTGCGTTACTTACTTGGCCTTCTCCACGATCTCGACCAGGCGCCAGCGCTTGGTCTTGGAGAGGGGACGGGTCTCCATGACGCGCACGGTGTCGCCGAGGCCAGCCTCGCCGTTCTCGTCGTGCACGTGGAGCTTCTTGTGGACGGTCATCATCTTGCTGTACTTGGGGTGACGCTTGCGGTACTCGATCTGGACCGTGATGGTCTTCTCGCCGGAGAGCGAGGTGACCAGCCCGGTGCGGACCTTGCGAGCGTTCCTGGTCTGAGTTTCAGCCATTTTCTACTCTCCTGGTCTTAGTTCTCGGACTTGGCAGCCGCGATCTCGCGGGCGCGGATCTCGGTCTGGACGCGAGCGATGTCGCGCTTGACGGCGGTCACGCGGGCGGTGTTGTCCAGCTGGCTGGTGGCCATCTGGAAGCGGAGGTTGAAGAGCTCCGCACGACCGTCCTCGAGCTTGGCGGCGAGCTCGGCGTCAGAGAGCTCGCGGATATCCTTGTACTTCATTGCCTACTCCTCCACGTCCTGGTCGGCGCGGGTGACGATCTTGGTCTTGATCGGCAGCTTGTGCTGAGCAAGACGCAGGGCCTCGCGGGCGACCTCGTCGGACACGCCCGTGATCTCAAACATGATGCGGCCCGGCTTGACGACGGCCACCCACTCCTCGGGGTTGCCCTTACCGGAACCCATGCGGGTCTCTGCCGGCTTCTTGGTGATGGGCTTGTCCGGGAAGATGGTGATCCAGACCTTACCGCCACGGCGCATCTTACGGGTCATGGCGACACGGCAGGCCTCGATCTGGCGGTTGGTGATCCAGTGGGCCTCCAGAGCCTGGATGCCGTAATCACCAAAATGCAGGGTGGTGTTGCCCTTGGCCTGGCCCTTCATGGAGCCGCGCTGAACCTTGCGGTGGAGCACACGCTTAGGTGCGAGCATTAGCGGGCCCTCCTCTCATTGCGACCGCGGCGAGGACGGCTGCTGCCCTCGAGCTCGGGGCGCAGCGCGGGCTGGCCCTTCATCTGCTCGCCGAGGTAGATCCAAACCTTGATGCCCACGGCACCCATGGTGGTGCGGGCGGTGGACTCGCCGTAGCCAATCTTGGCGCGCAGGGTGTGCAGAGGCACGCGACCCTCGCGGTACCACTCGCGGCGGCCCATCTCGGCGCCGTTCAGGCGGCCGGAGCACTGGATACGAACGCCCTTGGCGCCGGCCTTGCGAGCCGACTGGACGGCCTTGCGCATGGCACGACGGAAGGCGACGCGGCCCTCAAGCTGCTCGGCGATGGACTGGGCAACCAGGTTGGCGTCGAGCTCGGGACGCTTGACCTCGATGACGTCGACGTTGACGTTACCCTTGCCAGCACCGGCAACGCGCTCGAGGTCGGCGCGAAGGTTGTCGATCTCGGCACCCTTCTTGCCAATGACGATGCCCGGGCGGGCGGTGTAGATGGTGACCTTCACCTTGTCGCCGGCGCGCTCGATGTCCACGCGAGACAGGGCGGCGCGCTCGAGGCGCTTGGCGAGATACTTGCGGATCTTGAGGTCATTGCCGAGCTTCTCGGCGTAGTCCTTGTCGGCGTACCAGCGGGAACGCCACTCCTCGGTGGTGCCGAGGCGGAAGCCGGTAGGATGTACCTTCTGTCCCATCCTTACGCCTCCTTCCTAGGTGCGACGACGACGGTGATGTGGCTGGTGCGCTTGTTGATGCGCGACGCAGAGCCCTTGGCACGCGGGCGGATGCGCTTCAGCGTCGGGCCCTCGTCGACAAAGGCGGCCTTCACGACCAGGTTGCTGGAGCGAAGGTTGTTGTTGTTCTCGGCGTTGGCGATGGCGGAGCGGAGCACCTTGGCGACCGGCTCGGCGGCAGCGCGCGTGGAGAACTGCAGGACCTCGAGCGCCTGCTCGACGGACTTGTTGCGGATGGTGTCCACGACCATGCGCACCTTGCGCGGCGCCATGCGCACGTACTTGGCGGTGGCGCGGACCTCGTTGTTGTTAGCCATGTGTCTTTACCTCCCCTACTTTGCCTTGTGGCCGCGGAAGGTGCGGGACGGAGAGAACTCGCCCAGCTTGTGACCAACCATGGACTCGGTGATGTACACGGGGACATGCTTGCGGCCGTCGTGGACGGCGATCGTGTGGCCCACCATGTCGGGGAAGATGGTGGAGGAACGCGACCAGGTCTTGATGACCTCCTTCTTGCCAGCCTCGTTCATGGCGACGACACGCTGAAGGAGGCGAGTCTCCACAAACGGGCCCTTCTTGAGACTTCTGCTCATACTTTCTTATCTCCTTATCGTGTGCCGCTACTTGGTGCGGGTCTTGCGACGACGGATGATGAGGCGGTTGCTGGCCTTCTTCGGGTCACGCGTCTTCTTGCCCTTCGTGGGCTTGCCCCACGGGGTGACGGACGGACGACCAGAGGTGTGGTTCTTGCCCTCGCCGCCGCCGTGCGGGTGGTCGACAGGGTTCATGACCGTACCACGGACCGTCGGACGCACGCCGTTCTTGCGGTTGCGGCCGGCCTTGCCGATGACGATGTTGGAGTGCTCAGCGTTGCCGACCTCGCCGATGGTGGCGCGGCAGGTGAGCAGGACGCGGCGAAGCTCGGAGGAGGGCATGCGGAGGACAGCGTAGCCGTTGTCCTTGCCCATGAGCTGCACGGAGGTGCCGGCGGAGCGGGCGATAGCCGCACCCTTGCCAGGCTGGAACTCGATCGCGTGGACCAGGGTGCCCACGGGAATCGCGGAGAGCGGCATGGCGTTGCCGGGCTTGATGTCGATGTCCTTCTCGCCAGAGATGACGGTGTCGCCAACCTTGAGGCCAGCAGGAGCCAGGATATAGGCCTTGGCGCCGTCAGCATAGTGGAGAAGCGCGATGCGAGCGGAGCGGTTGGGGTCGTACTCGATGGTCGCGACCTTGGCCGGGACGTTGTCCTTGCGACGCTTGAAGTCGATCTTACGGTACTGACGCTTGGTGCCGCCGCCCTGGTGACGGGTGGTGATGTGACCGTTGTTGTTACGGCCGCCATGCTTGTGCAGGGGCTCCAGGAGGGACTTCTCGGGCTTGTCGGTGGTCAGCTCCTTGAAGTCGTACACCGTCTGGAAGCGGCGGCCTGCGCTCGTCGGCTTGAGGTGTCTTACTGCCATTACTTCTTTCCCTTCTTGTTCCGTTGGCCGTTTCACCCGGGATAGCGAAACGACACCGGACCTTACCACGGTTCCGCGCGTATCCTTCACGCGCGGCAAATCAGCCCACCGACCTTAACGGCGGTAGGCGGAAGTGCCAGGGGTTGCCTACTCGGCAGCCTGGTTGGAGAAGATCTCGATCTGCTCGCCGGGAGCGAGGGTCACGATGGCCTTCTTCCAGGTGCGGGTCATGCCGGCCTGATAGCGGACGCGCTTCTTCTTGGCGCGGACCCACATGGTGTTGACCTTGGTCACATGCACGTTGAAGAGCTTCTCAACGGCAGCGGCAATCTCCTCCTTGGGAGCAGTGCGAGCCACCTCGAAGGTGTACTTGCCCTGGGACATCAGGTCAAAGGAGCGCTCGGAGACGACCGGGCGGATGATGACGTCGTATGCGGACTGCATTATGCAAGCACCTCCTCGAGCTGCTTGGCGACGGCGGCGCTCATGAGAAGAGCGGCGTTGTCGAGAATGAAGCGGGTGTTGGCCTCGGTGGAGCCGATTATGGTCACCTTGGGGAGGTTGCGGAACGCCAGGTAGGTGGTGACGTCGTCGTCAGGAACGACGAGAGTCACGCGCTTGCCCTCAAGGCCGAGGGCCTTGATGATGGCGGCAGCCTTCTTGGTGGACGGCTCGTCGAAGGTCAGCTCGTCCAGGACCACCAGCTCGCCGTCGGCAAGCTTGGAGGAAAGCGCGGAGCGCATGGCGAGCTTCTTCATCTTGTTGTTGGCGCGCAGGGCGTGGCTGTGGGGCAGGGGCCCAAAGATCACGCCGCCGCCGGTCCACTGGCCAGCGCGGGTCGAGCCCTGACGGGCACGGCCGGTGCCCTTCTGGCGATAGGGCTTCTTGCCGCCGCCGCTGACGAAGTGGCGGTTCTTGGTGGAGTGGGTGCCCTGGCGGAGGCTGGCCTCGTAGGCCACGACCACCTGGTGCATCACGGGGACGTTCGGCTCGATGCCGAAGACGTCAGAGTTGAGCTCGACCGTGCCGGCCGCGCCTCCCTCGACGTTCTTGAGTTCAATGCTGGACATGGTGTCCTCCTTGACTGCCTAAAGGCTGATGTACGGGGCCCTTAGGCCATGCGGACCTGGACGAGGGCGTTCTTGCCGCCAGGCACCGCGCCCTTGACGAGCATGAGGTTCTGCTCGGCATCGATGCGGACGAGCTTGAGGTTCTTGACGGTGACGCGCTCGTCACCCATGTGGCCGGCCATGTGCAGGCCCTTGCGGACGCGCGCGGGATAGGCGCACTGACCGATGGAGCCCGGCTTGCGCTGGTTGCGGGAGCCGTGGGTCATGGGGCCGCGGGAGAAGTTCCAGCGCTTGATGGTGCCCTGGAAGCCCTTGCCCTTGGAGGTGCCGGTGACGTCGACTGCCTTGACGTCGGCAAAGTCGGCGACGGTCACCTGGTCGCCCGTGGAGTGCTCCTCGCCGTTCTCGACGCGGACCTCGCGCAGGTAGCGCATCGGCTCGACGCCCTGGGCGGCAAAGTGGCCGGCGAGGGGCTTGTTGACGTGCTTGGGCTTGATGTCACCAAAGCCAATCTGGACGGCCTCGTAGCCGTCAGTGGCCGTGGTCTTGACCTGCGACACCGTGCAGGGGCCTGCCTGGATGACGGTGACGGGCACGACGTTGTCGTCCTCGTCCCAAACCTGGGTCATCCCGCTCTTGCGGCCGAGAATCATGTTGACCATTCCTGGTCCTTTCCTTCGGCGGTCATGGGACATCAATGAAAGCGCACCCTGCGCCCTCCCCAGCGGACCGCATCCGACGTGTGCTACCACCTGCGGTTTTGTTGGTGCCCTTCCACGAGCAGGTGCCCCTACACAGGATGGGGCATGTGGTCGAGACATAACTCCACCACAGTTCAGCAGCTTTTCTAGTTTACTTGCGCATGGGGGAGATACGCCCGACCGCGTGGCTTTCACAATCTTTCCACCTTATGGCCAGACGGCAGGCCATACGGTGCGTTGAGCCACGCCTCCCCCGACGGAAAAGATGGCCCCTGTCGGCGTGACGGACGTAGCAAAAACGGGGGGGTGGCCGTCGTGACCGCCCCCCATGGGCCCAGGATGGCGCAGTCGGATGGCACAGTCGTACGAGGAACGACTGCGCCGCTGGGGGCTCGTCGGCTGCCTCGGCGGCCTGTCGTGGCGCAGCCGTTCCTCGTCCGACTGCGCCACCGGCTACACCGGCAGCCTGTCGAACAGCGCGGGGCTGAAGGCGAGGTCACCGCCGAAGACGTAGCCCTGGACGATGCCGTCCTTGTGCTGCGTCGAGAAGCTGAGGTTGTCCTTGGCTGTGTCGTCACAGAGGAGCAGCACGCTCGCGTTCCTCCCGCAGGGGGCCGCGCCGGCGAGCGCGTCCGGGAAGTTCTGGCTCGTGGCGTAGGCCATGTTGGCAGCCGAGAGGCCGTTGGCGCGCGCGCAGTTCGCGATCTCGCGGCTCGTCTGCACGCCGGTGCCGCCGGCGAGGCGGTCGAGGAGCGTGACGCCGTTGTCCTTCAGCGCCTTCTCGACGGCCGGGGTGACCGCGGCCGTGCC
>JAFUBJ010000094.1 GCA_017460265.1 Atopobiaceae bacterium
CCAAAACCGACGAGAAGAGCTCGGGCTCCATGGTTCGCAAGGCCGCGATGGTGGTGCCGCCCGGCGAGGAGACACGCTCCATGTAGGCACGCGGGTGCGCGTCGGACGCAAGCAGCTGCTCGGCGGTCCCACGCATGGTGGAGGCAACCATCTCGCGGCTATCAGCCGCGGTAAGGCCCGCCTCGATGCCCGCACGCGTCATGCAATCCACAAAGAGGGCAAAGAACGCCGGGGCGCAGCCGCACACGACCCCCGCCACGTCAAGCTGGTCTTCGCGCATGACGCGCGCGACGCCCAGCGACGAGAGAAGCCCGCGGACAAGGGCCACGTCGTCCTCGGTCGCGCACGCGCCCGCCGTGATGGCCACGGCGCCGGAGCGCACCTGCATGGGAAGGTTGGGCATGCAGCGGATGACGTGGGTGCCCGAGGCAAGCCAGCCCTCGATAGTCGCGATCTTGACGCCCGCGGCGATCGACACCACCAGGCGTCCCTCCAGCGCGCCCGCGATGGAGGCGACGACCCCGGGAAGGACCTGCGGCTTGACGGCGAGCACGACCACCGTTGGGTCGGCCGTGGCGATCATGTCTGCCGCGTCGGAAAACGCGGTGACGCCAAGCTCGGCGAACGAGGAGCGAACCTGCTCGCTCAGGTCGCTCACAAAGAGCGACGACGCCGCGACGGTGCCGGACTCGACGAGCCCGCGCGCAATGGAGCCGCCCATTGCGCCGGCGCCCACGAATGCGATGCGGAGGTCTGCGGAAGACATGGCGGCTACCTCGTGATGACGCCGTCGGCGGCCAGCTTGTCGAGGTCGGACTGGGAGAGCTGCATGTTGGCGGGAAGCACCACGAAGGCGCGGTCGCCCAGCTCGTCGACCGTGCCGCCGATGCCGCAGGTGAAGCCGAAGGAGAAGTCGAGGATGCGCTTGGCCACCTCGATGCTCGTGTTCTTGAACGACAGCACCACGGGCTGGTTGGTGCGGACGCGCCGCACGACCATCTGCACGTCGTCATAGGCGACCGGCTTGAGCACGTAGGGCGGGAGCTGGGCAAAGCCCGAGCGCGGCATCGGCGTGAGGCCGATGTCTCCCGGCGTGGTCGAGCCGGCGGTGCCCAGGGCGCCGCGGCCGGTGTTCTGCGCGCCATGGGTGGCGTCACCGTAGCCGGCGCGATAGTCCGTGTGATAGGAGCCCTGCTCGATGGGATAGCCGTACCCCGCCGAGGCGCTGCCGGCGTTGCTCGCGACCGGACGGCCCGACCTCGTGTAGACCGAGACGCTCTCCGCCTCGGGACGACGGGTGTTGCCAAGGATACCGCTTGTGTCGCGCTGCGGCTCTTCCTCCTCCTCGTCGTCGTAGTACTCCTCGAACTCCTCGTCCTCGTAGTAGTCGTCGTCACCGCCAAGGTTCAGGCGCTCCCTGATGCTGTCAAGAAAACCCATGCCAACCACCTTCCAAGCCCGGCGCCTCTTGGCGCCCTGCCTTCAAAACAAACGGTACGCCAACGGCGCTAGTCAAGCCGATAGCGCTCGTCAAACACTATCCTTCCCAGTCTAACGAGAGTTGAACCCTCCTCGACCGCAATTTGGAAATCATCACTCATGCCGCAGGAAAGCACCCCAAACGGCAGGCCCGTGCGCGTGCGGAGCTCGTCGGCCAGGTCGCGAAGGCCGCTGAACGTGCGGCGCGACTCCGAGGCATCGTGCGCGGGAGCCATGGTCATGAGCCCCTCCACCTTGATGCCACCCAGGGAGATGACGTCTTCTATCTGGGAGCGCACCTCGTCTGGAGAGAAGCCCGACTTGCTCTCCTCCCCCGACACGTTGACCTCAAGGAGCACGCGGGCAAGGATGCCGCGGGCCTCTGCGCGCTTGGCGATGGCCTGCGCAAGGTGCAGCGAGGAGGCGGAATGGATGAGCTCGGCGCTGCCCAGGACCTGGTTGATCTTGTTCTTCTGCAGGTTGCCGATCATGTCGAAGCGGATGCCGTCCAGACCGCCCGAGTCACGAAGCGCCGTCAGCTTGCGCTTGAGCTCCTGGGGGCGGTTCTCGCCAAAGACGCGCTGGCCTGCGGCCATGGCGAGCCTGACCTCGTCAGGCCCCACGGTCTTTGAGACCGCAAGGAGCTCGACCTCGCGCGGATCCCTCCCCGCGCGGGCGCACGCCTCCCCGAGCAGGGAGCGCAGGGCCTCAAGGCGCTCGGAGATCACCGCGCTGTAGCGCTCTGACTGGTACTCTTCCACGTCAAACCTCCCTTTGGGTTGCCTCGGTCAGCACGGCAAGGGCGCCGTGGCGCCCACACGACCCGCCCGATGCGCGATACGAGAAGAAGCGGTCGGTCGAGCTGGCGGTAGATGCCTCGCACGGGGCAATGTTCTGTGCGCAGACACCCTCTTCGGTGAGGGTCTGACAGACCGCGGCTCCCAGGTCGAGGTGCCTGTCGCCCAGGCAGACGCCGGCGCCAAACTCGGCGGTGAAGCGGTCGATCAGCTCGCTCGACACCTCGTAGTCCGGCCCCGCGATGTGCGGGCCGACGTAGGCAAAGACCTCGTCGGGGCGGACGCCGCCCACCTCCTTGAGCACCGAGAGGGCGCGGCGCGAGATGCGCGCGATGGTCCCCCTCCAGCCGGAGTGGATGACGGCGAAGCACCCTGGTGCCGCAAGCACCACGGGCACGCAGTCGGCAAAGCACAGAAGCACGGGGACCCCAGGCACGGTGCAGACGATCGCGTCGGCGCCCGCACGCGCCTCCTGCTGTGCGGCGCGCACCGCCACGGGCGCTGCCGAGGTGATGGCCACCACGTGGTCTCCGTGGACCTGACGCGGGTTCACGAGCCGATCCTCCAGCTCCCCCACCCCAAGGGCAGCGAGCGCGCGGCGGCGGTTCTGCGCCACGCACGCGGCGGCGTCGCCGCAGGCATCGCCCAGGTTGAGGGAGTCAAAGCAGCCCGTGCTCACGCCTCCCGAGCGCTCGGTGAACGCGAACGTGACCCCACCGGGGCGACGCTCGTCGCTCAGCAGGGTCACGCCGTGAGACGTGCGCGTTGTCAGGTGCGCGCCAGCCATCTCTTGCTTAGAGGCGGCTGTTCTTGAGGAACTCGGGAATGTCAAAGCCGGTGTCGCTGCTCGGGGCAGGACGGGACGGCTGGGCTGGTGCCGGCGCGGGGCGAGAGGAGCGGTCGCGCTGCGGGTTGGAGCCAAGCTCGAAGGACGGCAGGGACTGCTGCTTGGCGCTGCCCTCGTTGAAGCCGGTCGCGATGACGGTCACGCGGACCTCGTCGCCCAGGCTCTCGTCAACGACGGTGCCGAAGATGATGGTCGCGTCCTCGTCGACGTTCTGGGCCACGATGTCGGCGGCGTCGTTGATCTCCTGGATGCCCAGGTCCTTGTTGCCCGCGATGGAGAGCAGCACGCGCGTGGCGCCATCGATGGAGGTCTCGAGCAGGGGGCTGGAGATGGCCTCCTCGGCAGCCGCGGCGGCACGGTTGTCGCCGGAGGCGATGCCGACGCCCATCATGGCGGTGCCGGAGCCCCTCATGATGGTGCAGACGTCAGCGAAGTCGAGGTTGATGAGGCCCGGGACGGTGATGAGGGCGGTGATGCCCTGGGTGCCCTGGCATCGCACGTCGTCGGCCATGCGGAAGGCCTCGA
>JAFUBJ010000095.1 GCA_017460265.1 Atopobiaceae bacterium
CCTAACCTCATATACAAACGTATATGGGGTGTCTGGCTTAATGTGATCGATTGGCTGCTTCACATATATGTTGTGGTACGCATTTGAGGTTCTTTCGCTGTTGTCAAAGTCAACATGCGCCCAGCCGTCTTCTAGCTGCGTGAAGCACTTGCCAAGCTCTGACGAAAAAGGGCTGTTCGCACTAGACCAATAGGTGCCGTCATAAAATTTATTACTATAGAACGGACTTAGGTTCGGGTTAGCGAGAGTCTCAGTCTTCTCACTCAGAGTCGTAATAGTCGCGCTGTTCTCCTCCACGTCGCTCGAAAGCTCATTGAATGTCGTAACGTCGACCTTGTCTCCGAGGGATGTCTCAAGACTCTGAGTCTTGGTCTTAAGCTCGCCAGTGTCGGTCTTGAGGGTCGAAATATCACTGTCAAACGTGGTGATCTTTCCCTCGGCCGTCTGAAGCCTAGATAGGGCTGCGGTCACGTCCGAGTCCTTGATGAGCTGCCAAGAATATGTGCTGCCAGACTTGGTGAAACGGTAGCAATATCCATTCTGGTCAGAGTTGGCGTTGACAACGTAATACACGTCACCGATGTGCTGGTCCTTCTTGGCGTTCGTATCCCATGCAGACGCTGGCGTGTTGTTAAGCGTCGGAACAACCGTGCCAGTGAACGTCTCGATTGCGCCGTCAATGCGGTCGCTGAGGTCTTCGGCAAGCCCGTCGATGTAGTCTTGGTCGTACAGCTCAACGGAGGTCGAGGTCGTGTAGTACGCCTTGCCGGACACTACCTCGGTATCGTCGGTGAGCACGTAGCCATTTGCCGTCAGCTCGTACCAGCCCTGTGTCTTGGGATTCTTGCTCGCATAGCCAGAACCGGACGGGTCAACAAGCGAATATCCGCCTATGACAGGCTGGCCGTTGACGCGAGACACCTTCAGGTTGTCGGCGCGGAGGTTCATGACGTTGATCTCTGCGGCGTCTATGGTGCCAGCGGTGAGCTTGTTTGCGGACACTCCGAGAATCTTGGCGTCGCTGATAGAGGCGTCCTTGATGAGACCGTTCTGAATCCAAGCGTTGTTGACGTTAGCGAGGTTAATCTGGGCATAGTTCGCGTCGAGGTCATCGACCTGCGCGTAGCTGATGTGTGCGGATGCTATCTCGGCATCGGCAATCGCCGCAACCTCGATTTCGGCGTCGGTTATTGCGGCGAAGGGAATGTCCGTCAGCGTGGCTCCCTGAATCTTGCCGCCAGTGATGGAGCTGTCCGCAATCTTGCTTCCAGTAATCGTGGAGTCCGCAATCTGCGTTGCCGTGATGGTGGAGTCCGCAATCTTCGAGCCGTTAATCTGGCCGTCCGTAAACGTCGATGCGTCAATCTTCGAGCCGCTAATCTGGCCATCAGCGAACGTAGATGCGTCGATCTTGCTGCCCGTGATGGAGGAATCGCTTATCTGCGTTGACGTGATGGTGGAGCTCGCTATCTTCGACCCCTCGATGGTGCCGTCAACGAACTTCGACCCGACGATGGTCGAGTCCTTGATGTCATAGCCGCTGAGTTCGCCCGTTATCGGTGCCTTGGTCCCGTCAGCATTCACCACGGAAAGGCCGTTGCTGTCGAGTATCGCGTGACGCCCGTTCTCCGGGCCAATCTGCGCACCAGAAGGACCGAAGCTCGCCGTGACTGTGCCTGTCCCATCGAAGAACGATACTGCGTTCTTGGTGATGGAGACCAAGGTGAGCAGGCCGCGCCTGAGCAGGATGCCAACCGAGTTCAGCAGGATATTGTGCCAAGGCTTGGCATCGGTGGGATTAGGAAGCGTGACATGCCCTGACTTCTTGTACTCCGCCACCCAATCGTCCTGCTCTTCGTCCGTGACGTGAGCGCCGTTGGTGTCGGTCCAGAAGTGCTGATTGTTCGCCCTCGCGACGTCGGCAGCATCCTCCACGTCGGATATGCGCTGGTTCTGCTCGTCTCCCCTGCCGACCACGCCAACGACGGTCGGGTTCTTGGCCGCGCCTGCGCCCGTGAGCTGCACCCTGACCACGTCATCCTTGAAGCAGGTGACCTCGGTCGGAATCTCGATGGACGTGGATTCGTCCATGCCCTCGTAGGCGTCGGCGTCATAGGAGTCAACCGTCTCCCACTGCGCCTGCGCATCGGTCGGGGACAGCGCGTTGTCGGACAGCCAGACGGAAACAAGCCCGTCCGCAGAGTCGGACGTGGCGATGCCATACATGACCGAGACGGTGGACGGCTGGGTGCTGGACTCCGCCCTCTTCGACCCGAAAAGGTCGGAAGCAAGCTCGTTGAGGTCCACTTACTCCTCCTCTTTCTCGTCGTCGTAGGGCCTGACCTCCTTGAGCGTCAGGCGCATGGTGAAGTGCTGAAGCTCGAGCTCCAAGTTCTTGACGAGGCACTTCCTCTTCCCCCGGTACTGCTCGGGGCCGTCCCTTACCACCAGCTCCACGACGTCGCCCTCCCAGATGGGCAGGTAGGTCGTGTCGAGCTCCCACTCCACGTGCTCGTAGGAGTCGTTCTGGAGGTACTCCCTCGCGAGCTGCTGCGCGCGGGCTGCGGTCTGCGGGCTCATCTCCGAGAGCGAGTGAACGTCGGTTATCACCCAGCCCACCGCAGATGGCGACCTTGAGCCCGTCGCGTCGACGTACTCGACAATCTCGCGCTGCTCGGTGGTCTTCTTGCCATTCTTCGTGACCTCGGCCGAGTACTTGTACGAGACGTAGGCGCGGTTGGGCATCTCCAGCCAGTTGGAGCTGCGGGATATGCCGTCAAGCGCCACGCCCCTCGGGTCACCGAGGTCGATGGAGAGCACGGGTGCCTTCGCGTACGGGGCCTGGTACGGGTTGACCAGAATCCTGCCGTGAGGGTCGACGTCGAGCCTGTTGTCGCACGCCTTGGAGAGCGCGTAGAGCCGCTTGAGCTGGTCGGTCCCAGACTCCAGCACCAGCGGCTCCTTGAGCTTCGCGTCTTTTGCCTTCGGCGCGAGGTACGGTCGCTTCGCCGCCGTGAGAATCTGCTTGGTGGCGGCGAGCGCCGACGCGCCCTTGCCGAGCGTCATCGGCTTAGGCACGTCGCGGGACATAGCGTGGAGCATGCTGTGCAGCTCCAGGGTCGTGTGCCACTGGCCGTTGTGCCGCTCTGCGGGGTCCTGCGTGGCGTGGTAGGTGCCGAGCACCCTCTGGGAGGTCCACGCGGGGATCTCGTAGGTGAGCCTGCTGAGCGACCCGCGCACCCACCCGTCCCCCACGTACGCGAGGGACGCGGAGGTGCGGGTGTCGGTGTAGTACGAGGCGGTCACGGAGGACTGCGAGGGCACGACGCCCTCCAGGGTGCCTATGGGGCTGTCGAGGTTGGTCTGCGAGACCATGGTCGTCACGAGGCGGTGAGAGTGCCTGTGGTCGAGCCAGTCCATCAGTCCTCCTCTATCATGGATACCTGCACCTCGGTGCGGTCGAACGTCTCGGAGAGCGAGATGCCCGTGACCGCGACGTTGGCGACCCTGCCCGAGGGCGAGCGGTACGTGACGTGCCTGCCGACCATCGCCTCGAAGCCCTCAATCGACCCGCCGAGCGACGGCACGACGTGGCCCTCCGCCTCGAAGGAGCCGTGCCTCACGGACGCGAAGCTGACGGCGTCGCGGCTGCGGTCGCTGAGGACCAGCGCCTCGTACTCCCCTTCCAGCTTGTAGTCGGTTGAGAGCACCTGACCCTCTCGCAGCTCAAGCACGGCGCTTCCGCCGTCCCACGTCCACACGTGGCACGGACGGTACCCTGCGAGCGCGGGATGGGACTTGGACACGACGGTCACGTCGGTAGCGAAGACGGTGCCTTCATCATTCACGACGGCTGTCCAAAGCTCGAAGTCCTCGTCGAACGGGAACGGGACGATGAACTCGGTCACGTCGCCGTTTCGCTTGCCATTGAGCTCTGACAGGGTGCCGTCAGCCCCCTTGACCCACATGCGCTCGGTGCCGATGTGCGGCACGGAAGCGAGCAGCGTCCTGTCCCTGCGTGCGGTGAGCGTGGGCTCTGCGGAAGCCCCCTCGGACTGGTCGTGGTTCACCTTGACCACGGAGGTAGAGTCGCTGCCGATGCCAGAGCCGCCGCCGAACTCCTCCCACTGGTCGTAGTAGGGGGCATACTTGATGGACACCTGCTCGCCGTCAGCGGGCCAGCGGGTGAGCGCGTCTATCGGAATGAGCACGGAGTAGGTTCCGTCGTCCGCGACTATGGCCTTGGAGATGAGGTCCTTCTTGTCCCCGCCCTGCCCGTAACGCTTCTGCCACGTCTTGAGGATGGACTTGCCGTTCGCCCCGACAACGTCGTAGAAGACGAAGCCCGTGGAGCCGTGGTCGTAGTCGGACGTGAAGTCGATGCGGATTCCCTCTGGCGAGAACGCCACGCCGTCAGCGTCGGGGTCGACCGTCACGTCAGCGATGACCTCTGCTGTCGGCTGGCGCACGATGTTGCAGGTGATGGCGGCGGAGCCAGAGTGCAGGTTCTGCGTCCCGTTTTCCGTGACGCCGACCGACCTGACCTCGAAGTTGAACTCCATGTTCTTGTAGTCAGACCACTCGTAGGTGGCGGGAATCCCCTCGGTGACCCACGCCTGCTGCCCCTTGATGGTGACGTTGGCAACGCCCCATGCCGTCCAGTTCGACCAATTTCCCCAGCTTGAGCTGTAGGAGGACATGTAGCGGCTGCGATAGCGCCACTCATAGTGGTTCGGCCCAGAGGTTACCCATGCGTCAGAGCACTTCCACGTCGGGTACAGGTACGAGCGAACGCCCCTCGTCTTGGCACCAGCGCCGCCCACCGTCTCGGCTAGACCGAGGTCGTAGGGGACGGGCATGTTCGCGTCGATGGCGTCGACGGGCTTGAGCGCCCACTCCTGGTTAGCGCCCTGGTTGTTGGCGATGAGGAATATGTTCGTGCCGTTGGTGGTCTTCATGCCTGCGGCGTCCGCGAGCATGTTCACGTTGCTCTTCACGCCGAAGGAGACCACTTGGCAGGACTTTCCGTCCACCGTCTTGGTCCCGTACTCGACTATCTTCCACTGCGCGAGGTCGTTCGTCGCTGCCCACTGGCGGATGTTCGCGCCGTTGGCGGCGGACTCCGCCTGTATGTTCTTGCCTGAGAACAGCGAGCGGATGTACCAGTAGTTGCCGTTCTTCGTGAGGACGAACTTCTGGTTGTTCCCGCCGTTCGGGGTGTGGAGCATGAGGTTCGCGCCGTTTGCCTTGGAGAGGCCGTTGACGTCCCACACCATCTTGGGGTCCATGACCGAGTGGATGGTGTAGAGGCCGCCGTCCTTGTACTTCGGGATGGGCACGAATATCCAGTGACGGTCCGTCTCGGACGCCTCCGTCTTGGTGTGCTCCGCGATCACGACGTTGGTCCCCGCCACGGGGTTGCGCCCGTTGCACTCAGCCATCCACGTCTTCGAGGAGCCCGTGTTGGCCTTGTCGAGCAGTATGTAGTATGAGTCGTACTGGGACCCCCCGTAGGAGACCTTGTTGCCGGTCTTCTGGAGTGTCCACTGCTGCGCGTCGGAGTCGTTGTCGGAGAACAGGGACACGTTCGCGCCCTGCGCGAGGTTCAGGCCGTAGACCTCCATGCACTTGCCCGAGAAGCGGTGCGTTATCTGGCAGGTGCCGTCCCTGCGGTACGAGACGTTCCACACCTGCGCGTCGGAGTAGTTGAACGTGAAGACCTGGATGTTCGACCTGTTCGCGGTCTTGTTGCCGGAGAGGTCGAGCGAGAGGTTGGTGTTCGAGACGTTGAGGATGTGGTAGGTGCCCGCAGCTACTTCGTTAGCCATTGTTCATGTTCGCCCTTCTGCGGAGGTCGGTGAGCAGGTTCAGCACGTCGGCCCTGATGGCCTCGTCGTCGTTGACGCGCAGACCGTCGAGGGAGAGGTTGTAGGTCGTGCCGCCAGACAGCCCACCGAGCTTTGCGAGCATACCCTCTGCCACGGTATCTGCGAATGGCTGGACGTACTAGCGGTTGGTGAGCGGGATGATGGCCTCGGCTCCCGCCTCGCCTGCGATGTCTCGGTTGCCGATCCATGTCGGGCGGTGGAGAATCATGCCGTCTGCGTGGTAGCGGAGACCACCGGCAGCTTGGAACTTTGCGGAGATGATGTTGGAGGCACGTGACTCATAGCTATTGATGAGTGACCTTGCGTATGAGACGGCCCCCTCAAGAGCGCTTGTGCTTCCGCTGAAATACGTAACGTGCGATGTCGGTACGCTCCAGACGGCGCTTCTGGCAGACACTGCCGCGTTCACGGCGCTGGTCGCATC
>JAFUBJ010000006.1 GCA_017460265.1 Atopobiaceae bacterium
CAGCGGGATGAGCGTGTTGTCGAGGTCGGTGAGGGCAAGTTTGATCATGGGGTTCTCCTTGCATGTCGGGGTGACTGATACAAAGGGGTGTAACCCCTTTGTATCAGACGACGGCGTCCTACAGGCATTCAAGAAAGCGCCCGAGGGCCGCGCGGCCATCCTCGTCCCACTTGAACACGCCGGCATCTTCCAAAACGCCGGCAAACGTGCGGCCGACCTCGTCGCGCGTCAGGGTTCCGTCGTATATCGTCTCATACAGGCGAGGCGGCAGGATGGCCATGCCCATGACCTCGATGAGGCCGATGTTCTCCTTCTTTATTTGCCACTTGTCCTCGTGGGGATGAAAGACGCCCAACGGGTGCTCGGCCGAGGTGACGTTGCAGCGCAAGGCAAGGTAGAGCTCATACTCCTCGCCGCATCTGCGCGCGATTGGCGTGACCGTGTTGTGCGGGGTGCCGTTTTGGTCGTATGCCAGCACCCCGGCGGCCTGGTCGTTCCACGAGCGCCAGGCCTGTGCGATGTGGCATGCCGCATCGAGGAGCTCCTTGCGGTCGGTGCTCCGCAGGCGCAGCACGGAGAGGGGCCAGCGCAACGAGACGCAGGTCACGCCCTCAAAGCCAGGCAGGCTGACCGTGCGTTCGACCTCTGCGCGCATCATGGGGAACTCATGGCGCCCGCCTTGGAAGTGGTCATGGGAGAGAATGGACCCGCCGACGATGGGGAGGTCGGCATTCGATCCCACGAAGTAGTGGGGGAGGAGGTCGATGAAGTCGAGGAGGCGCCCCATGTTGGCGCGGTTGATGGCCATTGGCCGATGCTCCGCGCTCATGGTGATGCAGTGCTCCTCGAAGTAGGCGTAGGGGCTGTATTGGAAGCCCCACGTCTCCCCGCCGAGCTCGATGGGAACGACGCGCAGGTTCTGCCGGGCGGGATGGGGACCAAGGGGCGAGCGGGCGCCCCGCCCGTAATAGCCCTCGTTCTCCACGCAGAGCTGGCATGCCGGGTATTGCGCGCCCACGAGGGCCTTGCCTTCGGCCGCGATGGAGGCGGGATCCGTCTCGGGCTTGGAGAGGTTGATGGTGATCTCCAGGTCACCCCAGGCGGTGGAGGTCCTCCAGCTCATGTTGCGTGCGATGGCCGCCTCCCGCACGTAGCGCGCGTCGCAGCACAGGCGATAGAACCAGTCGGTCGCAGCTTGCGGGCCCTCGGTCCGCATCAGGGCGTGGAAACGCTCGTTTATGGTGCTGGGGCGGGCCATCAAAAGGCCCATGAGCTCGGTCTCGATGCGGTCGCGGCCCGAAGGGGTGTCCTCGTCGACACCCGCCTCGACACCTGCCGCGCTGAGGCGGTTCATGACCGCTTCGAGGTCGAACTCCTCGACGTCGACGGCGTCCCACAGCGGCGTGGAGCCGCTCTGGCGCAGGGCGCCGAGGATGCGGTTGAATGCCCAGGTCCTGTCATCTGGGCTGATGATGGCGCATCGCGCTGCGTAGGCAACCAGCGCCGCCGCGCTCTGTGTTATAGCCATTCTGCCTCAGCTCCTTCGTCGGCAATCTCGTACACCTTGCAGGCGTCCGCGCCCAGCCACTTGTTCATGCCGGCAGCGTACATGCTCGTAAGCTCCGAGGGGACAAAGGCCTGGATGGAGCCGCCAAAGCCCCCTCCGTGGATGCGCGTGGCGCCGCGACCTTGCAGGAGGTGCTCAGACAGCGCGATCGCAACCATGCAGTCCTGCTCTCGTGACCCTGCCGCGCTCACGTTCTGCAAAAACATCGCCGAGCTCGCGCCCGAGCGACGGGTCAGCTCGATGAAGCGCCCCATGTCACCCTCCTTGAGGGCATCCCAACGGGCGTCAACCAGACGCATCTCCTGGAAGTAGTGGAAGGCCCGCAACACCGGGCGATCGCCCAGGCGGTTGCGCAAGGCGCGCAGATACCAAAACAGCGCGTCCTCCTCGATGTCGGCGAGACGCTCATAGCCAAAGGCCTCGGCAACCTGCTTCATCTCGGTTGGTACGGCGGCGTACTCGTCGGTGTAGGCGCTGTGGTCGCATCCGACTTCGGTGAGGACCAGCGCGTAGTCATGCTCGGCAAAGTCAAAGGAAAGCTTCTGCGCCTGGGGGTCCGCGTCCCTGAAGTCCATGTAGGACAGGCCACCAAGGCTCACGGCAAGCTGGTCCATGAGTCCGCACGGCTTGCCAAACCAATCCTGCTCGACGCGCTGCGCCATCTGCGCCGCCTCGATGGGATCGATTGCCCGTCCTGGCCAGAGGGCCTCCATCGCTCGGCAGAGCGCCAGCTCGTAGGCTGCCGAGGACGACAGCCCTCCGCCCGAGGGAATGTCGCTCGTCATGACGAGGGCGAAGCCTTGGGGCGTGCGTCCCGTGGCGAGCATCTGCGCGGCCATGCCGCGGACGAGGGCGGCGGAGCTCACGTATTCGTCCGGGCGGGGCTCAAGGTCGTCAAGCGTCACCTGGACGGGCTCAAAACCCTCGCTGTATACGCGTAGCTCGTGCGAGTCGATGGGCATCGCAAGGCATTCGATGCTTCGGTCAAGCGCGCCTGCGATCACG
>JAFUBJ010000007.1 GCA_017460265.1 Atopobiaceae bacterium
GGTGACGCCGGCCAAGCTCTTCGTGAACAACTCCAACGGGAGAATCGGGCTCGTAGGCTTCTGGGACTGCGTAGCCTTCGACGAGTTCGCGGGCAAGAACAAGCGGCCGAAGCCAGACGTCGTGGACATGATGAAGAACTACATGGCGAACAAGTCGTTCTCGCGCGGCATCGAGCAGCTGACCGCCGAGGCTTCCATGGCGTTCGTGGGCAACACGAGCCACGACGTGAGCTACATGGTGCGCAAGACCGACCTGTTCGAGGACCTGCCGGCCGTCTACCACGATCCAGCGTTCATCGACCGCGTGCACGCCTACATCCCCGGCTGGGAGATGGACATCATCCGCGGTGACATGTTCTGTACCGACTTCGGCTTCATCGTGGACTACCTGGCCGAGGCGCTCAAGGCCATGCGGCCGCTCGACTTCTCGGGCAACTGGCAAGAGCGTTTCGAGCTGCACCCGTCGCTCTCCACGCGTGACCGAGATGGCATCCGCAAGACTTATTCAGGACTCATGAAGCTCGTCTTCCCCGCGGGTGACGCAACCGAGCAGGAGGAGGCGGAAATCCTGGAGACTGCGCTGGAGCTTCGCAAGCGAGTGAAGGACCAGCTCTACCGCATAGACGAGACCTTCGACCACGTGCAGTTCGCCTACCGGAGGAAGGGTGGCTCGTGGGTGCAGGTGCACACGCTTGAGGAGGACGAGTGGCCCGAGGTGTACCACGCGCTGGATCTGGCGCCGGACACAGGGAAGAGCGAAACTGTGGAGCAGCCTGTTGCTGTCGTGGACGAGAACGGTGAGCTCAGCAACGACTTCGCTGTGGCTGCGCCTCTTGTGCCTTCGGCGACGGTTGCTGAAGCTGAGCCCGCGCTGCGAGAGGGCCTTGTGAGTTATCGCGAGAACCAGCACGGCATCTCATACGAGTCGCTCTTCGGGCCCTACCTCGACGGGGCACAAAGGATCGAGATCGTCGACCCCTACATCCGCGCGTTCCACCAGTGCCGCAACCTCATGGAGGTTATGGAGGTGGTGCTACGGCATGTGAGCGACACCAGTGTTGTGGCGCAGACGAGCGTGCACCTTGTGACCGCCGTGGACGAGTGGAACCCCGCCAAGCAGGTGGAGTACCTGCAGAGGATTCAGGAGGCCGTTGAGCCGCAGGGCATCGACTTCACCTGGGACTTCTCCGAGACGATCCACGCTAGGCACGTCTACGTGGATGACCGCTGGGATATCGTGCTCGACCGAGGGCTGGATATCTGGCAGAAGTTCGACAGCAACGACGCCTTCGCGCTTGAGGGCCGCATGCCCGAGATGCGCCGCGTGAGGCAGTTCGAGGTGACGTACCTGAGGGTTGGTTGAATGCCGCATCAGTAATGAGAAGCTGACCTGCTCATTCAACACTAATCATAGTGTTGAATCGCTCCCATCGCTGACTATGTGACTCGTTAAGCTGATCATCTTTGACGAGATGCGTCTGGTTTGATTGGAGGTCTTGGTGATCGTATCCGAGCTGCGTCTGTTCAACTTCAGGCAATTCGGCTCCACGGATGGAAGCCCTGGCCTGGAGATTTACTTCCACAAAGGGATAAACGCGCTTGTCGGAGAGAACGACTCTGGGAAGACCACCGTTATCGACGCCCTCAAGCTCGTGCTTCTCACCCAGAGCGGGGAATACATCAGGCCGGTCGAGGAAGACTTCCACGTGGCACCGAATGGCCGCCCCACAAGGGAGTTTAGAATCGAGTGTGTGATTTCGGGCATGAGCGCAAACGAGGCTAAGAACTTCGTCGAGCACCTCACGGTCGATGGGCAGGCCTACTCTCTGAGGCTGTTTTATCGGGCGTGGCGAGAGGGCCGCCGCATCTTTACGGAGCTTTTGGTCGGCGATCGCACGGACGGGTCGAGACTGGACGGGAAGGCCAGGGAGCTGCTCAAGGTCGTGTATCTCAAACCGTTGCGGGATGCGGAGAGGGAGATGAGCGCTGGTCGCAGGTCAAGGCTGTCCCAAATTCTTCTCAGTCACCCAGCCTTCAGGGAGGAGGAGGGGCATCCCGTTCTCGAAGCCTTCAAGGACGCCAACCAGTCCATCGAGGGCTACTTCACAAAGGATGGCGTCGGCAAGATGGTCCTCGGCGTCATTCGGGAGAACCTCGCTGCCTTCCATGACGAGACCGAAGAGCGAAGGGCGACCATCGAGACCGCTGCCGCACAGCTGAGGTCGATACTGGAGAGTCTCTCGCTCAGAGCTGGCGAGATCGGGCCAGGACTGGGCGAGCTCAACCTTCTCTTCATGGCAGCGGAGCTACTTCTGCTCAGGGATGATGATGAGGGCTGCCTGAAGACTGCCCTAGTCGAGGAGCTGGAGGCCCATCTCCATCCACAAGCTCAA
>JAFUBJ010000096.1 GCA_017460265.1 Atopobiaceae bacterium
ACCAATCCCACCCTTTCTTCGATGCCCGCGATCGGCAATCTTCGATCTGCCGCATCGGCTATGGGCGCCTCCTTTGGAGTATATGAATATACCCACTTGAAACCGTAGTTCCCCATCTTCACGAAGAAGCGACAGCGCCTGCACCTACCTCCCACATGTCGAGTGCCTATGCGGGCTTGGAATCGCTCACCGAAAAGATATCCGCCTTATACCGCGAGAATCAGGCTCTTTACGAGTTTGCCTTTTTGAACTTCTTTCATTGGCGCTATGATTTGAAAGGTGTTAGTAAACCAACGTTATTGGGAGGTTCAACATGCTTGTTTCCGCAACCGACATGCTCAACGCCGCCGTCAAGGGCCACTATGGCATCGCGGCGTTCAACACCAACGACCTCGAGTGGACTCGTTCCATCCTGCAGGCCGCCGAGGAGCTCCAGAGCCCCGTCATCATTCAGTGCACCGCTGGCGCCGCCAAGTGGCAGCAGGGCTTCAAGGTCGTCAAGGACGTCGTTGAGGACCTCGTTGACTACATGAACATCACCGTCCCCGTTGCCATGCACCTCGATCACGGCTCCTATGAGGACTGCTTCAAGGCCATCGACGCTGGCTTCACCTCCATCATGTACGACGGCTCCCACGAGCCCACGTTCGAGATGAACCTCGAGCGCACCGCCGAGATCGTGAAGCTCTGCCACGGCAAGGGCATCTCCGTCGAGGCTGAGGTCGGCGGCATCGGTGGCGTCGAGGACGGCGTCGCCTCCAACGGCGAGCTCGCTGACCCCCAGGAGTGCAAGGCCATCGCCGACCTCGGCGTTGACTTCCTCGCCTGCGGCATCTGCAACATCCACGGCCTGTATCCCGACAACTGGGAGGGCCTGTCCATGGATCGTCTGGCCGAGATCAAGGCCCTGACCGGCGACCTCCCGCTCGTCCTTCACGGCGGCACCGGCATCCCGACCGCCATGGTCCAGGAGGCCATTGACAACGGCATCGCCAAGATCAACGTCAACACCGACCTCCAGGTCGCCATGGCTCGCGCCACCCGCGCCTTCATCGAGTCCGGCAAGGACCTCGAGGGCAAGAACTACGACCCGCGCAAGCTCCTCAAGCCTGGCTTCGACGCCATCGTCGCTCGCGCCAAGGAGCTCATCGTCGACTTCGGTTCCGACGGCAAGGGCTGGGCGTAAAATCTACCGCCGCTGGCACGGTAGCCGGCGACTAGGCGCGTAAAGACGGACTCCCCGGCACGCACTTCGCCGGGGAGTCTTCTTTTACCGCGCCAAGGAGCTCATCGTCGACTTCGGTTCCGACGGCAAGGGCTGGGCATAAGCTCAGCGCTACACAGCAGCTTAACCTCTGGGCCCCGGAGCAATCCGGGGCCCTTTTTTGCCGTCGGGACCGGAGTCGGCGCGGGACGACATGACTGAGTCATGTCGAAACTCTTCAAGCCCTACTGTAATAGCCTCTTCCGCGAGGTTTGACATGACTGGGACATGTCAAACCTCATGAAGAGAAGACCCTAGCTGTTCAAGCCCGCGAGTATCGCGCGCTTCGCGGCGAGGAACTCGTCCGTCACCGAGAAGTCGGTCACGTCGCGACGCTCCACGTCAATCACGCTGCCCACCTCGGTCGGCACACCCGCAGACGGCGCGCCCACCAGCACGTAGATGCGGTCGGCCATGAGCGCGGCCTCGTCCACATCGTGTGTAATCACTACCGAGGCCAACCCCAGCTCTCGTGACATCTCGCAGTACCAGCTGCGCATCTCGCCACGCGTGATGGCGTCAAGCGCGGAGAACGGCTCGTCCAAGAGCACCACGTCGTTTCCCATGAGGTAGGTGCGCATGAAGGCTGCGCGTTGCCGCATGCCACCGGAAAGCTGCGATGGCCACGACCGCTCCGTGCCCGAAAGCCCAAAGCGTTCAAAAAGTGGGGCAGCCTTCGCGCGGGCAGCTTCCTTGCTCTCCCCCGCAATCACCAAAGGCAGGCACGCATTGTCCATGATGGTGAGGTGCGGCAGCAGCAGGTCCTTCTGCAGCATGTAGCTCACGTGCCCAGGCACGCCCGTGATGTCCTTGCCATGCAGCAGCACGCGACCGCTCATGGGCGTGGTCAGTCCAGCCAGGGCATGCAGGATGGTGGTCTTGCCGCAACCGGATTTGCCCACCATGCACACCACCTGGCCCGTAGCCACCTCAAGGCTCACGTCCCGCGTAACAAGAGTCTGCCCGTCCCACGAGAGCGTGAGCTCCTCGGCAACCAAGGCCTGGTCAGCGCCGGTACTCACGAGAGGTAGTCCAGCGTATAGCCCGCGTTGACGTCAAGCTGGTTCTCCACCAGGCCCTCGTCATTCAGCCACTGGTAGAACGCGGCCCAGCGTGCAGGGTCAATCTCACCCCAGGCGCTCGCGTCAGAGATGTACTCCGGCGAGATGAACTCCTGCGCCGTCTGGATGAGGTCGACGTCAAGCTCAGGCACGGCCTCGCACAGGATGGCCGCCGCCTCGGCGGGGTTCTCGGCCGCAAACTCATAGCCACGCTTGGCGGCACGCAGGAAGCCCTTGACCAGCTCGGGATTATCGGCCGCAAAGGCATCGTTTGCCGCGATGACCGGCGTGTAGTAGTCAAACACCGGGTCCATGTCGGCAAAGCTGAAGTAGTTGACGGGGTAGTCCTGCAGCTTGGCGTTCTGCACGGCCCACCACTCGTAAACCCACACGGTGTCAAACATGTTGGCGCGCAGGCCCGCAACCTCGTCGTCAACGGTATAGGGAACCATCTGCACCTTGGAGTAGTCGCCGCCGTCAGCCTCGACGATCTGCTTAATGGTTGCCTGCTCAATGGGCATGTTCCACGTGGCGTAGACGTGGTCTTCCATGCCCTTGGCGCTGGTGATGCCGTCCTCGGCACGGCTCATGATGCCGCTCGTGTTGTGCTGCACGATGGCCGCGATGGCGGTATAGGGCATGGGGTTGGCCGAAGCCAGGCTGTTTGCGATGTAGTCCTGATAGGACACGCCCATGTTGGCGCCACCGGAGCCGATGAGCGCGTCGGAGCCGTCGTCAGGAACGGGCACAATCTCTACCTCGATGCCCTCCTCGGCAAACCAGCCCTTCTGGATGGCGACGTAGATGCCCGTGTGGTTGACGTTGGGCGAGTAGTCGAGCACGAACGAGACCGGTGTCAGGGTCTCAGGCGCGGCACCCTCGCCGCCGTCAGTCTTTGCGCCGCCGCACGCGGCAAGCGCAAGCGCACCTGCGCCAGCTGCGGAGATAAGCGCCCTTCTGGTGAGGTTTCTAGTCATGGTTCTTGCTCCCTTCTGCCCTTTTCCAGGGCATCGTTACATGCTCAAGCAGGTCAACCAAACGCATCAAAGCCAAGCTCAGCGCGCTGATAACCAGAATCGAGGCAAACATCTTGTCGTACGAGAACGATTTGCGCACGCGCGTCATGTACACGCCCAGGCCGCTCGTGCCGCCCAGCCACTCGGCGATGACCGCGCCAACGATGGCGTAGGTCGCCGAGATGCGCAGGCCGCTGAACAGCTGCTCGGCCGCGGCAGGCAGCTTGACGTAACGGAAGATCTGCCAGCGCGAGGCACCCATCGTACGCAGGAGGTCGATCATGTCGGTGTCCACCGAGCGAAAGCCCGAGACCAGAGATACCGTCACCGGAAAGAACGTGGTCAGCACGATGAGGATGACCTTGGGCGCCAGGCCATAGCCAAACCACAGCACCAGAAGCGGCGCGATGGCAATGGTGGGGATGGTCTGCGAGACGGTCATGAGCGGCTCGAAGGCAAGGTAGAACGTCTCGAAGCGGTCCATGAGGAGCGCGAAGACGAAGCCCACGACCACGCCGATACCCAGGCCAAGCGCTGCCTCCTCAAGCGTGGTGATGGAGTGCTGGGCAATGAGCCCCAGGTCAGCGAAGAGCGAGCGCACCACCGCAAGCGGGCTCGGCAACATGAAGGCCGGCACGAGACCCGTATCGCAGGCAAGCTCCCACACGGCGAGCAGCGCTGCGAGCGCAACGACCGGCACCACGATGCGCCGGAGCCGCGTAGGCTGCCGCTTGTGCGAACTGCCGATATGCTCTGATTCAAGCGCCTTCATCGGCTATGCCACCTCAAGGCCGGCCTTGGGGGCATACTCAGGGTCGCCCTCGTGGTACTTGCCGATCTTGTGCTCGGTGGACATGACGTCGCCGTCGGGTCGGAAATCGATCTTGGCGTAGGTCATCGCGTGGGCACAGCCCGCCTTGGCACCGGCAAGCTGGCACTCGCGCAAGAGGTCAATGCACTGGTCGTAGGGACCCTCGATGGTGGTCTCGAATGGACCGACGTAGTAGTCGAGGCCTGACGCGTCGATGGCTGCGATGACCTCGTCCACGATGCGACAGGTCTCTTCGTCAGAGGTTGCGTCCATGGGCAGGTACTGGATGGCAATGGCGCAGTTCATGCTCCTCCTTTCGGCAGGGCATGAAAAAAGCCCTGCACACATACGCAGGGCCTCTAGCGGCATCGCTAAGCTCCCTACGCTGGCATTACCCAGATCAGGTTCTTGGGTCGTGGAATTGGGTTCCACCTCTCAGCCGGGCCAAATCCCCAGCTCCCCGTGTATGTCCATTATAGCAGAGGTGGACTCCATGGCAAAGCCGCAGGTAAAACGGCATGAGAGCCACTGAGTTTCCTGTCGTCTTTCTCGTCCATAGAGTCCATCTCGACAGGACGAGCACAGTCCACCTAGTCCACGACGTTAACCTAAATCCACGCCTCCAGCTGGACTGTTAGGTGGACTCTAGAGCCGAAATACTGAAAAAGGTAATGCGATTGGAACACCATGAGATACTCCGAAGGCTCACTCAGGCTCCTCCACGACGATCTGTATCAAGCACGCTATTGCTACCAGATGGTCAATGAGGAAGGACGCGTCATCAAGAAACAGGTCGCGCGCAACTTCCACGCGGCCTCACAGAAGGAAGCTGTCCTCGAGAAGGCGCGCATCAGGGACCAGCTCGAGCGCGAGGCGCTCATCGAAGACATGCTTCCCTGCCAGAAGAAGAACCCCAAACTCTCCAAGTTCATGTTCGAGCAGATCGACGGCATGCTGAAGTCAGGCCTCATCGAGCCGACGACCGGCCCAAAAAAGAACCCGCTCCTAAACCAGCGTTGACATGTTAATGTCGGGCGCCCCTCGTACGATGGATGTCGCCGAACAACCCATAGTAGAGGAGCGCCCATGCTTGACATGATACTGCAGGAGGCAGAGGGGCTGACGCTTTGCGAGCGCAGGAGGCTGATCGAGATGCTGAAGGCGAGCGTGCTCGCGGAGCTGGCGGGGCCCGCCGGCGAGCCGTCGGAGTGCCCGAGGTGCCGCCACGACCGCGTCGTGCGGAAGGGCCGCGACCGCGACGGGTCGCAGAGGTGGCTCTGCCGCGGCTGCGGGCGCACGTTCTCGCGCAAGACGATGGGGCTGCTCGCCCTCTCGAAGCTCGAGGCCTGGCAGTGGTCGCGCTTCGTCGAGCTCGAGGCGCGCCACGCCTCGCTCGCCGAGTGCGCCTCCCGGCTCGGCGTCTCCGGCCAGACGGCCCACTACATGCGCATACGCCTGTGCGAGGTCATGGCCTCGCGCCTGCCCGCCTTCCGCAGCGGCGAGGGCGTCGAGGTGCAGGTGGACGGCACCTACCTCAGCGAGTCGCTCAAGGGCCTGGGCCGCTGGTCCGGGGAGATGCCGCGCGAGAGCCACCGCACCGGCCACGACGTGCACGTCAGGGGCATCTCCAACCTCAAGGTGTGCGTCGTCTGCGGCGCCAACGACCTCGGGGACGAGTTCTGCAGGCTCGCCGCCAGGGGCGCGGCCACCTGCGGCGACGTCGCCTCCGCGCTCGCCGGCAGGGTCTCCGAGGGCACCGTCGTGGTGACCGACGACCGCTCGTGCTACGCCCGGCCGCTCTCCGACGCCAGGGCGGCGCACCGCGTCGTGCCGGCGAAGTCCGACGCGCTCGGCCGCGTGGACGCGCTGCACTCGCGCCTCGACGCCTTCCTCGAGCCCTTCCGGGGCGTCTCCACGAGGTGGCTGCCCTGGTACCTCTCGTGGTTCCTGTGGGAGGAGCACGTGAGGCGCTCCGGCCTCGACCGCGCGGAGGAGATGGCCGCGGCGTCGGCGTCCGGCGCCTACGAGCTCACGCGGCGCCGGCACGAGGAGGCGGGGCGTCCGCTCTGGGACTACTGGGAGGGCAGGTCCCCGACGGTCGACCCCGTCGCGGAATACGGCCCGCAGGCCGCCTAGCTGGGGTTTGCCAACGCTGGTTTAGGAGCGGGTTGCGAAATCGCCCACAGGAAACACGGGCGGCCAACCACAGCTGGAGCTTACTGACGGCCCCGGGCATATTGCCCGGGGCCCATGGCTTACATCTCGGAGGCACCACCGAAGACGAGGGTGACCGGCGTGTTCTGGTACACAGCGGCGATTGCCTCTGCAAACTCGTCGGCAACTGAGATCATCTTGATCTTGGAGCCCTTCGTGTTCGCAACCGGGCACGGACTGGCGTCGGTCACCACGCACTCGACAATGGGCGCGTTCTCAAGACGCTCGATGGCCTGGCCAGAGAAGATGCCGTGCGTCGAGCTGACGTAGATATCGCCCGCGCCCATCTCCTTGAGCTTCTTGATGGAGCCCACGAGCGTGCCGGCGGTGTCGATCATGTCGTCGTTGATGATGCAGGTCTTGCCCACGATGTTGCCGATGACGCCCATGACCTCGGCCGCATTGTGCTTGGGGCGGCTCTTGTGGGCGATGGCCATCTCGCAGCCCAGATAGTCGGCCAGCTTCTTAGCGACCTTGGCGCGGCCCATGTCGGGAGAGACGACCACGGTGTTGTCCCAGTCGAAGTCCTTGGCGGCAAAGTACTCGCCAAAGTTGTAGAGCGCCGTGAGGTGCGACACCGGTATGTCAAAGAAGCCTTGGATCTGGTTGGAGTGCAGGTCGAGCGTGATGACGCGGTCGACGCCGGCGGCCTCGAGCAGGTTTGCGATGAGGCGCGCGGTGATGGGCTCGCGCGAGGCGGCCTTGCGGTCCTGGCGCGCGTAGGCGTAGTGCGTGATGACGGCCGTGACGCTCGCCGCGCTCGCGCGCTTGGCGGCGTCGGTGATGATGAGGAGCTCCATCAGCAGGTCGTTGACGTTCTCGCCCGCGATGCACTGGATGATGAACACCTCGTCGCCGCGGACCGACTCGTCAAAGCGGGCGTAGGTCTCGCCGTTGGCAAACTTCTCAAGCTTGAGGCCCGACAGCTTGAGGTTGAGCTTGTCTGCGATGTGCTTGGCCAGAACCGGGTTGCCGGTGCCGGTGTACACCTTGATTTCCTTGTAAACGTTGAGTGGTTTGCTCAGGTCGCAGATTACCTCGTCTGCCATCTACTTCTCCTTATGCAGTCTCTCGCGCCTGACCTTTGCGTATCCTTCTATGACCTGCTGATCGCTGCGCTCCAGCGCAAGCGCGTCGGCCGGGACATCGCTTGTGATGCACGAACTGGCACCAACCAGAGCTCCGTCTCCGATGCTGACCGGGGCAACCATCATGGTGTCCGATCCAACGAAGACGTCGTTGCCGATAGTAGTGCGGTGCTTGTTGACACCGTCGTAGTTGCAGGTGATGGAGCCAGCGCCAATGTTGACGCCGCTGCCCATGGAGGTGTCGCCAATGTAGGAAAGGTGCGGCACCTTGGAGCCCTCGCCAATGGTGGAGTTCTTGATTTCGACGTGGGTGCCCACGTGCGCGCGGTCGCAGAGGTGCGTTCCGGGGCGCAGATAGGCACGCGGACCGACGGTGACGTCCCGGTCAATCACGGTGTCGTAGCCCACCGTCTCTTCCACGCTGCTGCCATCCCCCACCGTGACGTTGGTGAGGCGCGTGTTGGGACCAATGACGCAGTCTCCGCCGATGGCGGTCTTGCCCCAGAGCATGGTCATGGGCAGGAGCTCGGTGTCGCGGCCTACGGTGACCTCGGGGCCGACCCACACCTGGGCAGGATCGAGCATGGTCACGCCCTCGGCCATCAGCTGGTTGTTGATGCGCTCCTGCATGATCTTGGTGACCTGCGCGAGCTGCACGCGCGAGTTGACGCCCAGAAGCTCGGAGTCGTCGGCGGCCAGCAGTGCGGAGACC
The DNA here is from genome assembly GCA_017460265.1 of Atopobiaceae bacterium. Classification (GTDB taxonomy): domain Bacteria; phylum Actinomycetota; class Coriobacteriia; order Coriobacteriales; family Atopobiaceae; genus UBA1367. The sequence goes on from JAFUBJ010000096.1 coordinate 8,167, forward strand.
GGCTCGCCAATCTCGCGATAGATGCCCACCATGTCGGTGAGGTAATACTCGCCCTGGGCGTTGTTGTTGCCGATCTTGTCAATGTTCTCGGACAGGCGCCTGCCGCAGAAGCAGTAGATGCCCGAGTTGCACTCGGTAAGGGTTGCCTGCTCTTCGGGCGTGCAGTCCTTGTGCTCGATGATAACCAGCACGTTGCCCTCGGCATCGCGCTTGATGCGGCCATAGCCGGTAGGGTCTGCGGGACTCATGGTAAGCACGGTGCAGGCGTAATGGCCGCCCTTGGTATGCTCGACAAGGTTCTTGATGGTCTCGGCACGCATGAGGGGCGTGTCGCCGTAAAGGACGACCGTCGGGCCGTGGAAGTCTCCGAGGGCGTCGCGCACGCACATCATGGCGTGACCAGTGCCCAGGCGCTCGGTCTGCTCGACAAACTCGACGTCGGCATCACCGGCAAAGACGGCCTTGACCTCGTCCGCGTGGTTTCCAACTACAACGATGATGCGGTCAGCACCCGCCTCGCGAGCAGCATGGACAGGCCACCACACGAGGGGGCGGTCCATCAACTTATGCGCTACTTTGGGATGACGGGACTTCATGCGCGTTCCCTCGCCGGCGGCGAGAACGATCGCGGTCAGTGACATAGGGGGCCTCCAGCCTCTGTAACATGTCCCGGAAAGGCGACCATAGAGTCGCACTATCACCATAATAGCGCGCGTTCGCCGCCATTTTAATACCGTTCACGCTCGGCAAAGATTGTACACAGGTGGCCTGGGGGGCGTACGGGGAGTTTGAGCAGATGAATTGGACCCGTTGTTTGTGGGTCGTTCCGCTCGGGACCAGAGGGTCCGACCCTTTGGTCCACCGCTCGGGACCAGAGGGTCCGCCCCTTTGGTCCAGGACAATAACCGGAAGGGCACTACCCTTCCGGTTCGCCCTCCTGGCTATGGCACGAGATGCTTGCGCAGGAACGCCTCCACCATGTCGAGCGCCGCAGCACAGCGGAATCCCCCACTTCCATGGTGGGCATCGGGGAGCTTGTAAAACTCGACCTCCTGACCAGCGGAGCGTAGCGCCTCGTACAGCAGCACCGACTGCTCGAAGTTCACTATCTGGTCGCGCCCTCCGTGCATGATGAGCGTCGGTGGCATCGTGCGCTCGGACGCAGGCACGACGTAGGAGAGGGGGCTAGCCGCCGCAGACCATTCGGGATGCTCTCTCACGACCCGCTGCCCCAGCACGGCCCCCTCGGGACTCTCCGGACGGTTGTGGTCCTGGGCGCTGGGGATGCAGTTCATCTGGTCGAGCGCCGTCGGCCCATACCAGTCCACCACGCAAGAGACCGATGCCATCTGGTCCGCATAAATCGGCGTGTCCAACGCAATCGTCTCTCCCTCGACGGATATGGTGGCAGGCCCTTCCGCCGTGAAGCTTGCCATAAGGACCGTATGCGCGCCCGAGGAATCTCCCCATGCGGCCATGCGGGCAGGGTCGATATGCAACTCGTCGGCATGTGCGCGCAGGAAGCGCACGGCCGTCTTGAAGTCCTGCATTTGCGCGGGAAACGGGGCAAGCGAGCTTTCGCGGTACTGCACGCTCGCAACGACAAACCCACGCTCAGCCAGGCGCACATGGTCGGCAAAATGCCCGTAGATGTGCTGCGTACGCCAACCAGAGCCTTGGCAGAAGACCACGCAAGGGTATCCATCTTTGCCGTAAGAGGCCTTGATGGGGTCCTTGCTCGAGGGGATGAGCACATACAGGCTGCGCGGACAGGCGCTGCCGTCTTCAAGGGTGCGGGTCACGTAGGTCATTTCGCGAAATTCCACCTGGTACAGGTCATCGTCAGCAAGGCCCTCAAGGATCTGGCAGCCCTTCGGGAGAAGTGGACTTTGCGGAAACTGGTCAAGGGGGACGCCGGAAAGGGGTTCAGCATAGGGACGGAGTTCAGACATGGAAGGTCCTTTCAAGAAAGGGACGCCGCGCCGCGCGACGTCCCCAAGGAAGGAAAGACTTGTTTCGAGCTTACCTTATGCGGCAGCCTTTTCTGCCTCGGCTTCGGCGTCCGTCTTGGTGCCCAGGACAAACACGGCGGCGATTGCGACGAGCGTTGCGATCACGCCACCCACGGCCAGGCCGATGAAGCCCTTGTCGATGCCGTTGACCGGGTCGATGTAGCAGGGCAGACCAAGCCAGCCGTTAGCACCAGGGGTGAACCACTTTGCGCCACAGGCACCTGCGATTGCGCCACCGATGCCGGAGCCAATGAACGTGGCCCACATGAGCTTTTTGCGGGGGATGAGGATGCCGTAGAGGGCGGGCTCAGCGACACCAAAGATGCTGGAGATGAGGGCCGGAATGTGCAGGGAGGTGTTGAGCTCCTTGTCCTTGCACTTGATGACCATGCCGATGCAGGCACCCATGATTGCGCCACAGCCGGCGAAGTTGAGCGGGTTCAGGGTGGAGTAACCAACGGCGCTCATCTCGGTGAACCACAGAGGAATGATGCCCCAGTGCAGACCGAACATGACGAGCAGGCTCCAGAAGGTGCCGACGACGAAGCCAGCGAGGGCAGGAGAGATCGCGAGGAAGGCCTGGATGCCCATGGCGACGGCGTTGGCAAGGATGGTGGTGACGGGGCCGATGATGAGAAGTCCTGCAAGACCGGAAAGAACGAGCGTGAAGACGTTGGCAAAGATGCCACGGATGAGCTCGGGCAGGCAGCCCTCAAAGAACTTGTGCACCTTGGCAGCGAACCAGATGATGGGGATGGAGGGAAGGACCTGGAGGTAGTAGTTGAGCAGCACCAGGGGGATGCCAAAGACGTCACCGTAGACGTTGGCCTGCAGCAGGGGGTTGCCTTCGAAGAGGACGCCCGTCGGGTCGCCGCCCACAAGCGTGATGAGGTCAGGGTAGATGAGGATGCCGCCAATGGCCATGGAGAGAACCGGCTTGAGACCAAACTTCTGGCCCGCAGCCCAGGCGACGATGATGGGGAAGAACTGGAAGGCCGCATAGCCGGTGGCATAGAGCACGGTGTAGGTCGTGGTGCCCTTGAACTCTGGGGCAAAGGCGCAGATGAGCGACAGGATCGAGACGATGAAGCCGCCAGCCATCAGGACGCCCAGAATGGGCTGGAAGATCTCTGAGATGGTGCCCAGAAGGGCGCTGAACGGATCGGTCTTCTTCTTGTCAGCCGCAGTTTCGGCGGGGTCGGCGGCGACCTCTCCACCCTGGTTCACCGGATAGGTCTCGATGAACTCGTTGTAGATGCCCTCGACCATGGGACCGACAACAACCTGGTACTGCCCGCCCTGCTGCACGACGTCGATGACGCCCTTCGTGGCCTTCAGGCCCCCCGTGTCGCAGATGCTCTCGTCCTTGAGCCTGAAGCGCAGACGCGTGACGCAGTGAGACAGGCTGGATATGTTATCGAGTCCGCCGACGCCCTTGAAGATCGCGGCATTGAGCTCTTCGTACTTGCCCATGATGGTTCCTTCCTTTGGAAGCTCGTTACTCTACGTGTCTCGTGGCGGTGCTTCCGGGTAGTCGACGTGCCGGGACGCGTTCCGTCTTGGACTCTTTCTGATTACCATAGTAGGAGCGTATATATTCCATAGCAATTCACTTATGAGTTTTATTCTTTCCGACTTGGATATTATCTGACGGCACAATAAGAGAGGAACCCACCCCATCGTAAGGGCAGGCTCCTAACGTTTTCCAGTCTGTCTTTTGGACTGCTATCCCAGCAGCTGGCTTGCCTGGATCAGCTTGCCCACCAGGATCTCGGGGTCTCCCTTGGGAACCATGGACTTCTGCGTCTCGAAGGAGAGACCATACTCCTCCTTGGGCAGCCAGTACTCCAGGTAGCCGTTGGTGTAGCCAAAGACAAGGCCCTCTACCGGGCATTCCTTGCGCATCTGGATGCCAAACTTGCCACCAAACTCACACGGCGAGACAAACAGATGCAGCCCGCCCAGGCTAATGACCTCGCAGAGCGCCACCTCATGGCCACGCTCGTTGTGCACGATGTGGTGGACCGTCTGCACACGGATGCCGCCCAGCGGTACTTCGGTCTCCACAGGTATGGCTGCAATCTGCGGCGCGATGCCACTGCTGATGCGCTCGGCCTCCTCCACGCCACGGCCCTGCCGCGTATTGCGGTTTGAGCAGTCACCCGCCGCTCCCACGATCATCGCTGGGAAGAAGCCAAATGCAGGCTCAAGCTTCTTTGAGGTCATGCCGGCAAACTCGGAGTTCATGCGCGTCTCGTCGGGGCCGCAGGTGGCGCTGTGACATGCCCAGTTGACAAGGCCGGCAAAAGGCTCGCCCGTTGCCGCGTCAAAGAACTTGACGACCGTGACCTCCTGGTCGGCCGGCTCGTTGGTGATGCGGTTGTTGTACCAGCCAAATATCTCCTGCCTGCCCAGACGGCACGTGGCGGGGCGGGCATTGGCGCGCGCCTCCTCGAAGGCGCTGCAGATGGTCTCCATGAACCAGTCGAAATAGGCCTGCTCAAACTTGCCCGTCCACCAGGTGCGGTGGTAGGCCACCACCGTGGTGTGGTTATGCGTGGCGCAGAGCAGCACGCAGTCGCGGCTGATGCCATAGCGCTCGTGGAGGAGCGTCTTGGCATCCTCGGCTGTGTCCTCATCGATTTCCATGAAGTCGCACGAAAGGACAAAAAGCTCCTGGCCTCCGTCCTCAAAGTAGAGTGCGTTGCCAAAGACGTCATCGTAGATGCCCGTGGCAGGATGCAGACGGTTCTCGAGGTTGCGGTAGCCGATGAGATAGACCTCGTCGGTCTGCGGGGTAAGGCAGCGGCGGGCGTGTCCGATATTCATGGGTTACTCCTTCACAAGGTTGAGGATGGCGGTTGCAAGCACCTCGTCGGCGCCGCGGGCAAATCCCGAGTTCATTGCCTCGTAGGTGATGCGGTCGTAAGCCTCGGCGCTGGGCAGGTACTTTTGGGCTCCGTTTACCATGGTGAGCACCTCGAGGCAGCCTTCGCCCGCTTCGCGCAGGCGCGCGCCAAAGGCGCTGTCTACTTCGGGCTGCAGGCCCGCCACGGTAAGGCGTCCAAGGCGCGCAACGGAGACCAGCGTGTCGACAGCGCCTTCAGGGACAAACGCGTAGCTACGGGTCGGGGCAAGGCTGTGGAAGTCCGCGCGTCTCTGCGCGGGACAGGTCACGGTAAGCTGGCTCAGCTCGACGGAGCTGACGCTCAGGCGCTCAGCATAGGTCAGGGCTGCCGTCACCTCTGCGGAAAGAATGCGCCCCAGCTCAGGCAGGGCGCCCGCACCTTTCACACGAGGCGTCTGGTCTCCCGCGGCACCCACCATGAAGACCGCGACACCACCCAGGCGCTCCTCAAGAAGCCGCGACGTTTCACCTGCAAGATCGGCGCTCGCCAGCGCACGGCCCTCTGCGTCACGTATGCCCTGGACCATCGACGACTGCACGTCAACCGTATAGATCGTGGCTACCGTACGCCGGAGGTGGTCAAGCGAGACAAGGCGCATAACGCGCACCGAACGATCGGAGAAGCCATTCGGGTCGATGCCCAGCCACCAGCCCTCGGGAGTCTGTACGTCACGATTAGCGTTGACCGAGCAGCGGCCGCGCGCAACCTCAAATTGCACGGGGGCAAGCTCTTCCATTGACGCCGCGCAGGCAGCACGTACCGCCGCCACCAGGCGCTTCGCAAGAAGCACGTTGCGAGCGCGTTCCTCGTCCGTAGCCAGGTGCTCCGGCGTACGAACATGAGGCACGCTGAACGTGTGGGTCACGCTGACCCACACCGTCTCTTCCCTGCAGCGCACGACTGCCGCGGCGGCCGAACGCAACGGAGCGTCATCACGCATCGAAGTGGCGTCTACCGAGATCAGGCAGGATCGCGTGCCGTCGGGGTTCTGAAAGACGATGGAGCGCACGTGCAGGTCATCGCGGACGATGTCAAATCCGTCAAAGGGAAGCACGCCCTCGAGGTCGATACGAGCTTTTCCAGCTCCAGCAAGCATGGTTCCTCTTTCTGGTTGTAACGCTATCCAATATGGTAGAGCGAACGGGCGGTACCGCCCAAGACGAGGTCTTCGTCTTGCTCCGAAAGGCCAAGCTCCTTCACGAACGCAGGGCCGTCGAGCAGCCACTCGCGACGCACTGGGTAGCTCGTGCCAAAGATCACATGGTCAGCGCCCAGCACCTCGATAGCACACTTGAGCTGCGCCGCGCCCCACGGCTGGGCGTGGCTCATCTCAAAGAAGATGTGGTCGTGCAGGCGCTGAGCAAGCTCGCCGTTGTCTGTCTGGAAGCGCTGGACGGCATCGGCACGCTTGGACGGCTTGGGCAGGAGCATCTCGGAGACGGCAAAGAAGCCGCCACCCAACATGGAGTGCACCATCTTGATGTTGGGATAGCGCACGAAGAAGTCACTGAAGAGCTCGCGACCCACCGCCGTCACCTGGTCCTGGCAGCGCCCATAGCTGCGGCGCAGGTTGTTGTACGCCACGATGGACGAGCAATCCACCGGCACGGGAACGTGGTGCACGTAGACGGTTGCGTGGTGGGCGTTCAGGCTCTCAAAGAGCGGGGCGAAGGCCTCGTCGTCCAAATACTTGTTGCCGTAGTGGCTGCAAAGCTGCACGCCGGCAAAGCCCAGCTCACCCATGCAGCGGTCGATTTCCGCAGCACACTCGGACGTGAAATCAAGCGCAGGAATCACGGCCAGCGGCACCATGCGGCCGTTTGAGCGACGCGCGTAGTCAGCCATGCCATCGTTGAAGAAACGGCAGGTCTCAAGGCTCATCCACTCGTTGGCACCAGGAACCTTCAGCACGGCCACGTCCACGCCGGCCTCGTCCATATCGGCCAGCATGTGCTCCAACACGTAGTCACCCTGCGCATAGTTGAGCGCCTCGTAGCCCGCGGGCTTCTCCACAATGACCTGACGCACGCCGTCGGCGTCCTTCAGATACACCTTGGTGTTCTCGTCCTGCGGAGCCTCAGAGACAAACCGCTGCAGCACCTCCTCGCTCGTGAAGAGGTCTTCGGGCACCCAGTACATGTTTGCATCAATAGTCATCATTTGCCTCCTATGGCACGCGTGGTATTGATGTCATCGTACGGGGTTACTGCGTCCCCAGCAATTCTGCGTGATCTCGGGTTTCTTCCGGTTCTGCACCATTGAGTTCGTGAGCGACCGCTATGCCTCATGTTTGGCAAGCGGCACGTAGGCGAGGAACTCGAGCGCCTCGGGGCTTGGCTCGCGATCACGTAGGCGATACAGCCTGATCTTTGTCGTGATGGGTTGTTCGAGGTCAACGATGGAGACGGCTGAGCGTGTCAGGTACGCCGCGGGGGTGCGCATCAGCAAGGAGACTCCCATTCCACGAGCCACAAGGTCGATGATGTTCTCTGCGCGCGTACCGCGGTAACGTACCTCCGGCACAAAACCCTCGACGGCACAGGCGTCGGTGATGAGTGCATTCATGACGGTGCCCTTGGGAAGCAGCAGGAAGTCTTCGTTGGCCAGCTCGGCCAAGCTGATACTGGGACGCATGGCCAACGGATGCCCGGCGGGCAAGACCGCCGCCAGGCAATCTTCGGCATACTCTGACGTCGCAAACTCCGCATCATCGCCGTCGTGGGCAACGTCTCCATCCCAGTCGCGAATAAAGGCGAGGTCAAGCGTGCGGTTTCGCAGCATGTCTTTGAGGTGGTCGGCATCTCCTTCCGTAATGCGCAAGCGCACATTGACGTGCTCGCTCTCAAACTGGTGAAGAAGCCCCGTGATGCCGTAGGGAACCATGACAGGGATCGACCCGATATCGAGGATGCGGCGCTCGTTGTCACTTGCGTAGGAGAGGGCTGTCTCGGCGTCATGGGCCGTGGCGGCGAGCTTGCGCGCAAACGGGAGAAACACCCGACCGTGCTCTGTGAGCTGCACGCGGCGGGTGGTGCGGTTGAAGAGCTCCACTCCAAGTTCTTTCTCGAGCGCCTTGATGTGTTTTGAGAGCGACGACTGAGAAATAAAGAGCTGGTCAGCGGCCTGCAGATAATTGCAGGTCTGGGCAAGGACCACAAACTCGCGGCAACGCTGGGTATCCATGGGGCTCCTCTCCTCTTCCTGTTCATTCATTATCAGCATAAATG
>JAFUBJ010000097.1 GCA_017460265.1 Atopobiaceae bacterium
AAACGTGGCCGAGGTCAAGGTGCTCAAGGCAGGGGAGTCCAGCGAGATCACGGTGCCCGAGGGCTACTACGTGGACATCGCTGAGCCGGACCACATCTTGCTTGAGATGAAGTAGGAGCGGCGGAGGCTGGTTAAAGCGCGCCACGAGGGCCGGACCTTGTGGCGCGCCTGGGCTCATCCGCCCCAAGATCTTCCCTCACGCGCGCCGCACGCATAGAATTGACCCGTACCGCATCCCATACGTGCCACCGACGAGGGAACCATGACGACGTCGTTCTATACCAACAGCTCCGAGGTCAAGTTCATCAACAAGCTCCGCGAATGCATCGACCTCTGCACCGCGTTCCGCTTCTCGGTGAGCTTCATCAAGAAGCCGGGGCTCAAGCTCATCGCTCCCAACATCAAGGCAGCGCTGGAACGTGGCGCGCATGGGCAGCTCATCGCCTCGACCTACCAGAACTTCACGGACGTTGACTCGCTACAGTTCTTCACCGACCTGCAGGCCAAGTACCCAGGCCAATTCCAGTGTCACCTGGACAAGGACTGCTTCCACGACCACCACGGAAACACAGCAGGCTTCCATACAAAGGGCTACCTCTTCGAGTTCCAAGACCACAATGAGCTTCTCGTCGGCTCCTCAAACATTACGGTTTTCGCACTACTGAAGAACGTGGAATGGGATGTCTCGGTCATCGAAGAGGAGCAGAATGGCACGTACGCTGCAGCCCTCGAAGAGTTCGAAAGCCTCTGGCAGTGCACGTTGCCACTCACCACGGACCTTATCGAGGAGTACCGCGCCCACCTGTACTACGCCATCGAACGTTGGGACATGGACTACCAGGTAGCCAACTCTGAGGTAAAGCCCAACTACATGCAGCGCCGAGCACTCAAGGAGCTCAACCGCTACCGTGCAACCGGTGCTACAAAGGCGCTGATTACGGCGTCGGCGGGATCGGGAAAGACCTTCCTTGCGGCATTCGACGCGCTCAACTTCAACCCGCGAAGGCTGCTGTACATCGTGCACGAGGGCTCAATCCTCATGAAGGCATACGAGACCTTCCAGCGCGTGTTTGGCAGCGAGAAGAGCTTTGGCATCTACAACGGCGAGTACAAAGAGCCAGATGCGGACTTCGTCTTCTCCACTAACGTGACCATGGCAAACTCGCTCGAGCTCTTTGACGCGCACGCGTGGGACTACATCATCATCGACGAGTGCCACCATGCAACGGCGGAGACCTACCAGAAGATCCTGCACTACTTTGAGCCGCAGTTCCTGCTGGGCATCACCGCCACGCCAGAGCGCATGGACGGCGATGACGTGTTCTCGCTCTTCGACCATAACGTGCCCTACGAGCTGCGCCTGCGCGATGCCATCATCAACGGGCTGGTTGTGCCCTTCAAGTACTACGGCATCAGGGACGAGCTGGTGGAGTACGGCATCAAGGAAACGAAGAGCCACCGATTTGTTGAGCAGTTCTCGGACGAGAAGCACTGCGACTTCATTTACCACAACATAGAGAAGCACAGAATCCCAGGTCAGAAGCTCAAGGCGCTGGCCTTCTGCCGGGACCGCAGCCACGCCATCCGCATGGCGCAGGCCATGGAGGACTATTACCACACGCAGTACCTGACGGGCAAGAACTCCACGGGTGAGCGCATCCGCGCGTACAAGGACCTGCAAGACGACTCGGCGGAGCTGGAGATCCTCTTTACCGTGGACATCCTCAACGAAGGCGTG
>JAFUBJ010000098.1 GCA_017460265.1 Atopobiaceae bacterium
GGCGGCACCTTCGACGTCTCGCTGCTCGACCTTGCCGACGGTGTGGTTGAGGTTCTGGCCACCAACGGCGACAACCACCTGGGCGGCGACGACTGGGACCAGAAGATCATCGACTGGCTGGCCGATAAGTTCCTGGCCGACAACGGTGTTGACCTCCGCAAGGACCCGATGTCGCTCCAGCGCCTGAAGGACGCTGCGGAAAACGCCAAGAAGGAGCTTTCCGTTGCCCAGCAGACCACCATCAACCTCCCGTTCATCTCCATGGGCAGCAACGGCATGCCGCTGAACCTCATGTACGACCTGAGCCGTGCCGAGTTCGAGCGCATCTCGCGCGACCTGCTCGACCGCTGCAAGGGCCCCGTCACCAAGGCTCTGCGCGACGCTGGCCTTCAGATTTCCGAGGTCAACGAGGTCATTCTCGTTGGCGGCTCCAGCCGTATGCCCGCCGTTCAGGAGCTCGTCAAGACCATGACCGGCAAGCAGCCCAACATGTCCGTGAACCCCGACGAGGTCGTGGCTGACGGCGCGGCCGTCCAGGGTGGCGTGCTTACCGGCGACGTCTCCGGCATCCTCCTGCTCGACGTGACCCCGCTTTCGCTGGGCGTCGAGACCATGGGTGGCGTCATGACCCGCATGATCGACCGCAACACCACCATCCCGACCTCCAAGACCGAGATCTACTCCACGGCGGCCGACAACCAGACCTCCGTCGAGATCAACGTCCTGCAGGGCGAGCGCGAGATGGCGCGCGACAACAAGTCGCTCGGCAAGTTCAACCTCACCGGCATCCCCGCCGCCCGTCGTGGCGTGCCCCAGATCAAGGTCACCTTTGACATCGACGCCAACGGCATCGTGAAGGTCACCGCCAAGGACAAGGGCACCGGCAAGCAGCAGCAGATCACCATCTCTGGCTCCACCGCCCTTTCTGACGACGAAGTCGACCGCATGGTGAAGGACGCTGAGGCTCACGCCGAGGAGGACAAGGCCAAGAAGGACGAGATCGAGGTCCGCAACCAGACCGACAGCCTGGCCTACTCCACCGAGCAGACCCTGAGCGAGCTGGGCGACAAGGTGCCGGCCGACACCAAGGCTGACGTCGAGGCCGCTTTGGCCGAGGCCAAGCAGGCGCTTGAGGGCACCGACATCGAGGCTATCAAGGCTGCCTCCGAGAGGCTGCAGCAGGCTGGCTACAAGCTGGCAGAGATCGTCTATTCCGACCAGCAGGATCAGACCGCCCCGGGCTCTGACCCCTCTGACGGCGGGGATGACGTTGTCGATGCTGACTACGAGGTCGTTGACTAGCATCTTGGGCGTATCCCACAGCAACTGTTGATCGTTGACGGGGCGGCCCATTGTGGCCGCCCCTTGTGTCGAAAGAGGGAGGGTGACGTGAAGGTGCCCGTAGAGGTTGAAGGCGAGGGCTTCACGCCCGAAGAGAACGAATCGCAGGCAGAGGCCACCAACGAGGAGGCCCTTGAGCCGGAGGTCGAAGAGACTGACACGCCAGAGGAGCGTGACGAGGAGGCCATGGGCGAGGCTGCCAAACGTGCTGGCGAGGCGGCGGCGGAGGAAGACCTCAAGGCCGAAGCCGACCGTGCCCGCGAGGAGGCGGGAGATCTGCTCGCACAGCTTGCCGAGGCAGAAAGCGCCGTCGAAGCCGCTAAGAAGGAGGCCGCTGAGGCAACCAATCGCTTCACACGCCTGCAGGCCGACTGGGAGAACTTCCGCAAGCGTACTGCTGCGGAGCGCCTGGCCGAAAAGGAGCGCGCGGCCGAGAAGCTCGTGCTTGGCCTGCTCCCCGTGCTGGACGACATGGAGCGCGCAAGCGAGCACGCGACCGCGAACAGCGCCGACGACGAGAACCTCATGCAGTTTGTCGAGGGCGTAAATGCCGTGCACGACAAGATGGTCGCCGTGCTTGCCAAGGAGGGCGTTGAGGTCATCAACCCCGTTGGCGAGGCGTTCGATCCGCTGGTGCATCAGGCGGTTGGCCGCGTTGAGGACACCGAGGCATATGACGAGACCGTGGCTCAGGTGTATCAGAGGGGCTATTCCATGGGCGGTAAGGTGATTCGCTCCGCCATGGTGACCGTGACCTACGGCGGCCCCAAGCGCCCGGCTCCCGAGACTGAGAACTAGTAAGCGGCAACGTTGGGGGTAGCCCCTTTTGTTGCGCGCAACAAAAGGGGCTAC
>JAFUBJ010000099.1 GCA_017460265.1 Atopobiaceae bacterium
CACGAACTGCTCGAAAAGCCCGCTCACTCTCCACCTCCCGCCACGATCGCCATGGCGAGCACGCCGAGCGTCGCACCGAGCAGAAGCCCGAACGCGAAGCATGCCGTGTTGCTCATTCGTACCTCCTCTCGTAGCCATCGCCCTCGCAGAGCTCGCACGGCGAGTCCAGCATGACGGCGCAGGGGTCGTTGTCCTGGTCGTCGCAGATTCCGGCCTTCTCGCGCATGGTCGTGCGCAGCGGCTCCTCGAGCTCGCTCCACGGGTCGTAGGCGACGCCACTCCCCTCGTCCCAGCGCTCGCACCAGCGGCAGGTGCCGCACGTGCGGCCGCTCACCTTCCGCTCCCGACGATCAGCGCCATCGCCAGCACACCGAGCACGGCGCCCGTTGCCAGCCCGATGGCGAAACCCGTCAATGCGTGCATGATTGCTCCCCCTTCTCCCGCATCGCCCTGCGCACCACGTCCACGCAGCAGCCGACCCGCTCCGCGACCTCGCGCTGGGTCAGCCCTGACGCGGCCAGCGCGCGGAGCTGGTCATGGTCGTACTTCCTGCCCTTGCCGGCCTTCCTGCCCTGAGCCAGGCAGTCGGGGCACGTCTTTGGCGGCTTGGTGTAGGTCCACCTCTGCCTCTCGCTGGGCACGAACCTCCTGCCGCAGACCGCGCAGGTGCGCTCGGCCGACATCAGCACCTCGTGCGACCTCACCCTGACCTCGGCCATCGCCATCACGGCCCTGAGCGACTCCGCGTCGTGCCAGGGCACGCCGAGGCCGTTCATGACGCCGACGAGCCGCCTCGGCACCTCCACCAGGTTCGCGGGGTCGAAGTTGCCTTTGTCCCCGTCGGCGAAGTACACGCACGAGCCCTTGGGCAGCGGCCTTCCGTTGGCCTGCTCCCACACATGCACGTGCTTGAGCTTCCAGTTGTCCTTGCTCATGGCCATGTCGGCCTCGTCGGCCACCTTCACGACGAGGTAGCCGTCCTTGCTGACGCGCTCGGTGCCCACCGGCAACCTCGGCCTGCCGCCGTAGAGCCTCCTGCCCTTGGGCTGCGTGCCCGTCCGCGCGCGCCACGAGTTCACCTGGTTGCGGTTGAGGCGCCAGCCGAACCGCTCCTCGAACTCGTCAGCCAGCAAGTCGGTTCTCTGTCCGCGGTCGTGCTCGGCCATCCATGCCGACTCCTCCGGCATGGCCGACCAACGCGCGATGCGCTGGGCCGCATCCTTCCTGCGGGCAGAGCACTCGCGGTCCTTGTGCAGCCCCAGCCGGTTCGCGTGCACGTAGAGCGTCTGCCGTGTGGGGCGCCAGCCGAACTCGGCCTCGAAGGCGTCCCTGGTGTCGTCGATGGTGCCGCGCGCGTAGTGCTCCACGAGCCACGCGTCGTCCAACCGCCTTCCCCTTGGCATCATGCACCCAGCAGCCGCGCCGCGCCCGAGCCCTTGCCCGTGCCGGCGTCCGCCTGCATCCTCAGCACCGAGATCGCCGTGTTGTGGTTCGCGGTGATCTGGCCCGCGACCGCGCACACGGCCCTCGCGCGCCCCAGCTCCGCCTCTACGGCGTCCGAGTCCTTCAGGTCCACCTGCCCAAGCCTGTCGAGCTCCGCGAACAGCGCGTCGCTCAGCCTCTCCAGGTTGTCCGCCATCCTCTCTCCTCCCTTCTCGGCGGACCGCAGGGAGCCGCGCCTGAGCGCCACCCTCGGGTCCACCATCTCGTAGTCGGGGCATCCTCCCGCCCCCATCGACGCGCTGACCGTGGGCCGCACGCCGCCGCGCTTGAGCGGGCCCGCCATGCACCAGCCGACCAGCCCGCCCTCGCGGCACAGCCTGAACTTGCGGCAGGTGCCGCACGTCGCGCCCACGGCCCTACTCGTCCTCGTCCTCTTCGGCCTCGACCTCGACGGGCTCGGGAAGGAGCCCTCCCATGGGCGCCGCCTGCCCCGCGGTGGCCACGTGCTGCCGCCCGTACTCGAGGGGCAGCTCCTGCTGCGGGTCGTACAGCTTCATGCGTAGCGCCTTTCCGCGCATGCCCATGAGCCTGGCGTAGTTCTCCGGGTTCGTGGCGATGCCGAACTGCGTGACGAACGAGCCGTCGCGCTTCTGCTGGTTCGTCTCGATGGTGACGCTGAGGTCAAGAGCCTCCCTTGCGCGGAACGCGTCCTCCTGCCGCTCGCAGTATGCGACGGCGCTGTCCAGGAACTCCCGGACCTCGGCCTCCTCGAGCCCGTGCTCCTCGCAGAACGCGGCGTGCTCGGGGCCGTACGCCGCCGAGTCGCTCCAGATGGCCTTGCGGATCTTGATTGCCTGCTCCTTCGTAAGCATTTGTCTTCCTATCTCTCGTCGTGCCTGACGTTCATGTAGTCCTCTATGGCTTCCTTGGCCTCGAGCCAGCCGTGGCAGCAGACCGCCACGTAGCCCAGCTCGCCCAGCCATCCGAGCCACCTCCTCTGCGACTCGCTCAGCCGCCCTCCCTCGGCCCGCTTCATCTCGATGAACAGCCCGTGCCTGCCGCCCATCGGGACCGGGAGCATCATGTCGGGGACCCCTGACCTCACCCCGAGGTCGGTCGCGTGGTGGTGGTTCTCGTTCGGTATGTGGAACAGCAGCCGCCCCCAGGGGAACCTCCTCGCCCACTGGACGAGCTGCCGCTGCTCCCAGTCCTCGGTTCGTTCTTTTGAGTTCAAAATCCTCCAATCTCCGATACAACAGACAGAACAGGGATGGGGAGGGGGGCATCAAGCCCCTCCCCTCCCGTCCCGTTCGTCTGTTGGATTGGTCGGTGAGTGATGAGTGTGAGTTACATCCCTATTAGGGGGTTTCTTCACTCATCACTCAATGCGCAATTGAGCCCCTTTTGGGAACCACTTGCCGTTCTGTTTGATTCCGCCGCCCCGGGTCCTCTCCGGTACGTATTGGCGGCCGCCGTAGACAATCTCCTCGGCGTCGATTGTCGTTGCGACGATCACCGCTCCCGATTCCGGCGTTATCACCGTCGCGCGCTTCAGCTTCTTGCTGCTGGTCGACACGAGCCTCTTGAGCTTCGACTCGCTGAAGCCGAGCAGCGCCATGAGGTCGTCGGTCGCCATCGCGTTGTCCCCCGTGACGTCCGTCTCCATGAAGAACTGCGTCTCCAGCTCCTCGACGCTGTCCACCTTTCGCGACTGCCCCTTTCCGACGCCCTGCTCGCCGCGGTCGCTCGTGGAGGCGAGCACCCTCGCCTCGTCGGGGACGTGCAGCGGCCAGTCGAACCATATGTCGAAGTCGGGCGGCGTCGGGAACTCCCTGAGCGTCGCGGAGACGCGCCAGCCCGTCGGGACGACGCCCGGCGCGCCCCTCCTGACCTCCCTGTAGGTCGCGACCTTCCCCTCGTCCACATTGAGCTCGCTCATGGCGAGGATGGCGTCGGGGTCGCGCGAGAACACGCCGGAGCCGCTCGCGCGGTCGGCGGCGTTGCCGTACTTGCTCGCGGCGCCCTTCGAGAAGTGGTGGCTGTAGACCATGGCACAGCCGCACTCCGTCGCTATGGAGTCGAACAGGTTGCAGAACAGCGCCATGTCGCTCGCGGCGTTCTCGTCGCCCGTGATGACCTTGTAGATGGGGTCGATGACCATGGCCTTGAGGTGCCTGTCTCGGTAGCGCCTGATGAGCGTCGGCGCGAGCCTGTCGAGCGGCACCGAGCGCCCGCGCAGGTTGAGCACCAGCACGTCGCCCCCATGGGTGCCTCCGCCCATGGCGTCGTAGATGTCGCGGAAGCGGTGCTTGCAGCTCACGGCGTCCAGCTCCAGGTTCACGTAGAGCACCCTGCCCTGCCTGACGGGGCGGCCCAGCCACGGGCGCCCCTCCGCGATGCAGACGGCGAGCTCCTGCAGAAGGAAGCTCTTGCCGGCCTTCGACGGCGCGGCGATGAGCATCTTGTGCCCCTCCCTGAGCAGCCCTCCCACCAGCTCCGGCGCGAGGTCGGGCAGGTCCGAGAGGTCGCCCAGCGGCTCCTCCTCGGGAAGCGTGTCGTTCTCGTCCTCGACCCACTCCCTCCACTCGTCCCACGACCCCTTGCCGATGTTGCGGGCGACGATCCTCTGCCACTCGCCGTCGCGCCTGACGCCAGGCATGCGGCTGTAGCGGCTCGGGTTCTTGTTGGCCTCGTCGACGTGCAGGCCGTTCTTCGCGCAGAAGGCGTAGAGGAACGTCACGCGCTCGCGGTACTCGCCGATGTTGAGCGCGTCCACCTTGACGATGGCGTGCAGGCTGTGGTGGCCGCTGTGGACCAGGAAGCGGATGGGCAGCTCCAGCTTGCGGTAGATGGCGTACTGCGTCTCGATGTCGTCCTCGTCGGACTCGATGAGCGCGTTCGCGAACCTCGTGACGTTGGAGTTGCCGTCTCCGTGGCCGTCCAATGGGTTGATTCGGACGTAGCAGCCGTCGTCGCCCTTGACCCCGAAGGCCTCGCGCACGGCCTGCTCGCGCAGGTCCTTCACGCCCGCCCTCTTCATCGGGCCGTCCTCCACGAAGCCCGTGATCGTCGCGGCCGTGAAGCCGTGCGCGTTGACGGTGGGCACCAGCCTCCCGTCCTTGCGCACGAACTCGCCGTTGAAGCCTATGAACTCGTCCGGCTCGAACATGGCCTCGAGGTACGCCAGCGCGTCCGCCTTCGGGTCGTACCGGTCGGGGTCGAACTCGGGCAGGTTCTCGCGCTCGGTGGACTTGTCCACGAACACGTAGTCCCTCGTCGGGGAGGCGTCGGTGATGGTCTGCCCCAGCACCAGCTCCTCGCCGTAGTCGTCGATCCAGCCGCCAAGCCGCGCCAGGTGGTCGATTGTCCCGCCCGTGGCGGGCTCGCCAGCGTTGAGCTCGTTGAAGCTGCGCCACTTTCGCTCGCAGACGCCCTCGGCGTACTTGGCCGAGCCGCGGCTCCAATCGTCCCAGACCTCCCAGCCGTAGCCCTCGTGCTTGAGCGCCATGCCGACCGTGAGCCACGTGTCGTAGTCGTCGGAGGCGATGTAGGCGAGCTTGTCCATCAGCGCGTCCATTTAAGCCTCTCGTTCAGCTCGCGGAGCTCCGCGGCGATGACCGCGAGCTGCGCGACCACCATGTCGAGCCGCTCCTCCAGGCCGTTCTTGGCTGGCTCGGAGCCAGCGCACATGCGGTCTACGTCGGTACGTAGGTCTTCGGGTTGATGCCGTACGGTACTCTCCATCGGTTCTTTGCCAACCTCTCCATCATGTCGCCCGCCTGCTCGAACGTCCAGAGCCCCACGTTCTGGAAGCCCTTGCTTTCCAGCATCCGCATCTGCTTGGGAGTGGCGAGCTTCAGGTCCCTGCGCCTGAATATCGCGTCGATGACCTTGCTCGCCTGCCCCTTGCACATGCCCGTGGTGTCAATGCCGGCCTGCTCGATGAGC
>JAFUBJ010000100.1 GCA_017460265.1 Atopobiaceae bacterium
CCCCCAGCGGGACACGCTGGGCAAACTTCCTCGCCAGGCGTGAACACGCTCGCGGATATCGCCACGTAAACGGCGCAATGCCGTGTAACCTTCGCCATGACCGGAAGGGCTCGACGCCCGAGTTTGGTGCACGTGCACCAAGCGATTTGGTGCACGTTTGGTGCAAGGCGAGGGGACGGATTCTATGCACTTCACCAACGCGTTTATACGCGGCAAGAAGCCGCCGTTCCGCGGCGTCTTCAAGTACAAGGACAAGGACGGCGAGTGGCGTCAGACAGTTCGCACACTAAAGGCCCAAGGCATCTCCGAGGCAAAGCGAGAACTCGCGGAGATGAGAATCGCGCTCGAGGAGGAGCACGAGCGCAAGGCGGAGGTCGCGAAGGCCACCATGACGGTGGACGACTACCTCGACAGCTACATATCCGACCTCGACAGGTCCCGCTCGCTCGAGCGCTCCACCATCAACGGCTACCGCTGCTATGCCAAGAACGTCTCAAACGGCCTCGGCAGAATCCGCCTCTCAGAGCTCAACGCTGCCCAGGTGAGGGCGTGGGATGCCAAGCTCCTCAAGGACGGCCTCTCGGGCACCACGGTACGCAAGGCACACGTCCTGCTCAAGAGCGCATGCGAGCAGGCCGTCCAGGCGGACCTCATCCCGAGGAACCCCCTCGCCGCCGTGAGGCCTCCCAAGGCGGAGGACCCCATGCCCAACGCCCTCAGCGAGCGCACGAGGCGCGCTCTCCTCACGTACCTCGACGCAGCCGTGGACACGCCCTTCAACCTCGCCGTCCTCATGGCGCTCTGCACTGGCATGCGGGAGGGCGAGCTCTGCGGTCTCAGGTGGGCCGACGTGGACCTCAAGAACCGCACCCTCTGGGTGAGGAGGTCGGTAGCCCGCGACAACGGCAAGTACTACGTCAAGCAGCCCAAGACGCGCAGCAGCATTCGGGACGTGCCCATCCCGCGCGTGCTGGCGGCAAAGCTCAAGGCGAGGCGCGACGCGCAGGAGACCGAGCTCATCGTGGCGGGGATCACGCCCTCGGACGAGCGCATGGCCCAGATGTACGTGCTCGGGGGTGTCGACGGGTCCTTCATGAAGCCTCATGGCCTCTGGAGGCCCTGGAAGGGGCTCGCGGACTCCATGGGGCTTGTGGGCACGCAGGGCCGGCGCCCGACCTTCCACGACCTCCGTCACACCTTCGCCACCTTCGCGATCGCCGAGGGAATCGACGTCAAGACCGTGAGCTCGATCATGGGGCACGCGAACGCCGCCATGACGCTCAACATTTACGCGAGCGCAGACGCCAACGCCAAGCAGGCGGCTGCCGCGACTATCGACGAGGTCATGGAGCGCCGTCTCTCGTCGCAGGAGATGGGAAGCTTCGCTTGAAGCCCGGTGTAGGCGGAGGCTTCCTGTGGTATAAAGGTAGTGGTGGTGCCAACATAGGCGCTACCTCCAAGCGCCGGGGGCCTATCCCCCGGCATCTTGTTTATTAAGGGGGTTTGGCTTGCGCGAACTGTCGATTTTCGCGGACGAGAGCGGCGACAAAACAAATCACGACCGCTACTTCCTCCTCACGCTCGTCGTTCACGACCAGGCTGAGCCCATCGCGCAGGCGATCGGAAACTATGAGCGTCACCTCACCCTTCGCGACCTCCCTAACATCCCCTTTCATTCCGAGCCCCTGCTTAATGGGCATGGGAACTACGCGAATCTCGAACTGTCACAGCGAAAGGATCTCCTGGTAGCATTCAACATCCTCGTGCAGCGCCTTCCCATACGCTACAAGACGTTCGTCTACAAGAGGAGTGAGTTCGAGGATGTCGCCAAGCTTGCAAGCAGGTTAAAGCGCGATCTGTCCGGCATGCTCTTCGACCATCTCGAGTTCTTCCAGGGATTC
>JAFUBJ010000101.1 GCA_017460265.1 Atopobiaceae bacterium
CTTACAGGTAGCGGTCCAAGGCCTTCTCTACGTTGGCCATCTTGCGCGGACGCGGGTTCTTGACAAGCTGCCCGCGGCACATCACATAGCGCAGCTTCCTCAGACGTGAGAGATCCTCGAGCGGATTAGCATCGCACACGATAAGGTCGGCGCTCTTCCCCGCCTCCAGGCTTCCCGTCTCGTCTCCCAGGCCCACGATCCGTGCATTGCCCAATGTGGCGGTGTGCAGCGCAAAGTCGGGTGTGACATCGCAGTATTTGACAAAGTAGTGCACCTCACGCCACATGTCATAGTGTGTGATGAAGGGGCAGCCTGAATCGGTCCCCAGACCAACCGGAATGCCCTCGCTCAGGCACGCCTTGGCACACTCGATGATGCCTTCCATAACAACCTTGCCGTTGGCCTTGGCAATCTCTGGCGCATGGCTCTCCTCCAACGGGAAGAGCGCATAGGGCAACGCAGGACTGATGGTGCAGATATCTGAAGCGCCACGTTCGCGGAAGAGATCAAGAATCTGCTCGTCGGGCTGGGCACCATGCTCGATGGTGTCCACGCCATTTTCGAGCGCCACGCGCACGCCTTCGGGACTCTCCACATGTGCGCACACGCGAGACCCCAGCTCATGAGCCTGATCGCAGGCAGCACGCACGATCTCTGGCGGCATGCGAAGCACGCCGGGCTCACCCTCCTCGGACGCATCCATCACGCCGCCCGTGATCATGAGCTTAATCCAGTCAGGCTTGGTTGCGGCAATCTGGCGCACGTGCGCGGCAGCTTCCTCTGGCGAGGAGGCTTCCGTAGCAAGCGAGCCGGCAAAGTGACCACCTGGGACGGAAACGCCCGTATTGCAGACAAGCATACGTGGACCAAGGGCCTTGCCGGCATCGATGCGGTCGCGAATCTGGCCGTCAAAGTCCAGGATGCCGCCCACGGTGCGCAGCGTGGTCACGCCCGAGAGCAGCTCGGTCTTGGCGAGGCTTGCGCACATGGCTCGGTAGCCCGCGAGCACAGGCGGCACCTTGGTGAGCGTATCAAAGAGCTTCTTGTAGTCGACGGGCTTGGAATTGGCCCGGGGCGGCTTTCCCGAGGCGGCGATATGCGCATGCAGATTGATGAGGCCGGGCATAACCCAAGCCCCTGCAAGGTCGATAACCTCATAGCCCATGAGCTGGGACGCAGGTAGGTCTCCCACCGCAACGATGCGGTCCTCGTCTACGAGCACCGCCCAGCCATCGTGGACCGCCATGCGGCCCTCATCTTCCAGCGTTCCGTCCAGCACGTGACCATTCACCAACGCGTACTTCATAGTGCCCCCCTTCCGTTGTCTTCCCCCCAAAAAACAATCGCACCCCAAAGCACAACCTTGGCAAAGGCCCTACTCCCTCAGCGCCTCCTTGATGCGGGAAGTAACGCCCACCATGTTGTAGCCCTCCACAAACTGCTGAATGGAGCGCTTCACGCAGTTGACGGCATAGCGCTGCGCATCGATGTGGCAGGCAGCCAAGTTGGCAGCGTTTTTGGCAACTTCAGCCTTCACCTCGGGCTCGTTAAAGGTGTAGTGACCCGCAATGTCAAGGATGGCCAGGGCCTTCTCGTCGTTGGCAAAGATCTGCTCCACCGTGAGCTTGGTGTCGTCGCCCACCATCCACTTGCGCCAGCGTTCGGTGCGAATGGCATGGTCAAGCAGCACGTCGCGCAGATTGGAGGCGTCCTCTGCCTTGATGAGGCCCTTCTCCACCAACGTCTGCTCAAGATGGGCAAGACGCAGGTAGGCACGAGTCTCCTCCGTGCCAAACTGCGGCGCCACGTTGCTCGCCGTAACGCCCGCAGCCTGATGGATGAGCATCGTTTCGTCGTCCAAATAGTCGCAGTTGTGCTCCTTCAGGCCCACGCCGTAGCTTGCCGCCATCTGCGCCAGCTCCACGGCGTTTTCAAAGTCGTAGGTACCCACCTGATCGGTCATGCGCACCAGCGTACCAGTCTGGCCGACGATGAAGGTGGGCATCGGCAGGCCACGCTGGCCCAGCTCAACTTTGAGCTGCTCAATAAACAGCTGGTACTTATCGGTGGTGGTGAGGCCACCGTTGGTCTCTTCGGTGCCCACCTCATAGCCAATGGGCGCAAGTCCCATCTCCTTGCGCTTGTCCTCGCACCACTGAATGAGGTCGACGGTGCGGCGCAGCACCACGTCAAGAGGAATGACCTTGCCAATCTCGAAGGGGTCCTTGGTGGGGTCAATCATGAGCAGGTCGAAGCCAGCCTCCATGTCGGCCTGATAGCTGCGGCGGGCAATGTCCATGGCCTCGACCTCGGGCAGGTGGGCGTTACGCTCCTCGTCGCGCTGCCACGGGCCACCATGGTCGCGGCAGAGATAGTAGTCGCCCGTATAGCCCGCGGCATCGGCGGCAGCCTTGATGTCAGCGGCAAAGCGGAACTGATCCCAGCCGTTCACGTAGCCGGCTCCAAACTCGTCCGAGTCAACCTGGTTGCGGCTGGCAATGAACATGGGCGGGAAGTCAAAGTCCCGCGCCAGCTCGAAGGTAGCCTGCAACAGGTTGGGTGACATGGGCCCAATGCCAATCAAGGTGGATGGCTTGCCTTGCTCGGTAAGCTTGAGCATGCCTTCGACAGCTTGCATGATGGTGAGCTCGTTTGCCATGGTGTCTCCTTTGCTGAGCTGGGCAGATATGGTGTTTTGTATCCCTTTCAAGTGTACTCATCCTGAGGTCTCCTTTCCTGCTGCGACTCCTGAAGGGCTCTGGAAACTCACGAATGGCTTCTGAGGAATAGATTTACAGAAGGTACTAGATTAGATACTATATTTTGTATCTAATCTAGGATTAAGGAGTGTCCTCATGCTTGCCAGCTTCCCCTCTTCATCGCTCAAGACAAACCAGCGGGAGGTCAAAGACGCCGCCCTGTCAGAACCGGTCCTGGTGACGGACAGCGACAACCAGAACTACCTCTTTGGCAATGTACAGGCGCTAACGCGCGCAACTAGCAACTTCATGGAGGAGGTGTCATACGAGAGACGCATACTCTTTGGAGCCATTCGCGGCAGCATTTCCATCGCGCGTGGTGACTACATATCAGGCACTTTTGAAGAGGTAATGGCCGAAATGGAACGCCGAAGGCTAGCGAATGGCTAAGGTTCTTGTCACCGGACCGTTTGTTAATGCCCGAAACGCCGTTCAATCGACACGCCTTCGTGACCGAATTGACTCTATGATCTGCTCCGTTTCACAAATGCCACTTATGGGCGCACTGGAGGGGAATCGCAGGGCAATCCGCGCTTTTGGGCCAAAGGTCAGAAGAGCTGTCGTTAAGCCCTATGTCATCATCTATCGCTACGACGAGCCGTCAGACACCGTCTTTGTCCTTGACCTCATCTACGGACCACAGATTCGCTAATGAGAGGTATTGCCATGTACGAGCACGTGTATTCCTCAACCCAACTCAAGACCAACCTGCGTGAAATCAAAGACATCGCAAAGAACAACATGGTCTACATCACAGAGAACGGGGTCATCTCCTACTTCTTCTGCTCGGTAGAAGTTTACAACGACCTTATGGACAAAATCGCCAAAAGGGCAAGCTGGGAGGCAAGCGTCGGCGCACTACTTGACTGGGCAGACGAGGACACCCATGAGGACGACGTGCTGCTCGATGACCACACGAGCGCATCCATGGCCTTTCTTGAGGGAATACGCATGGCTGACTATTCGCTCGATCAGCCCAATCTTCGCTGTGCCATTGAGTACGTGTCCAAGGACCCCAAGGTCGGCATGGCCATCTCGAAAGACGTTGTTCGCAAGGCTCCCAAGGCAAGCACGCCGTACAAGTACTACTGCTCCGGTTACGACATCATCTATGAACATGACGAGGAGACGGGAAAGACCGTGCTCTGCGGATTTGTCGAGTCGTCGGACTCCTTTGACCTGCCGCCGCTGGGATGATCCTGACTTGTCGCACGTGAGTTGACCATATGTGATCCCGCGTGACACACAATGGGACAAAACTACAAGGGGTCCCACATGAGTTCAAACGACGTTCTAAAGGACAGATTTGAGGGTTGTCTGCTTGCTGGAGCCGCTGGCGATGCGCTTGGCTACGCCATCGAGTTCTGGGACGAGACCAGCATAGCCAGCCACTTTGGGAAAGACGGCATACAGACGCTCGCCCAAGCGGCGGAGTGCGAACACGATGAGCTTGCGCGCTTTTCTGACGACACGCAAATGACGCTCTTTACCGCAGAGGGCCTCACCCATGGCATGAAACGAGGGCACGTCCCCTCATCTTCCGACATTTGGCTTGCGTACCGCGAGTGGCTGGGCACGCAGGGCGACACCTCTCGCATGGACGATCCGGAACAGCCGCGCATGGCAATCTATGCCAACAGCTCGCTGCACGAGCAGCGCGCCCCAGGAAGCACCTGCCTTTCTGCCATCCGCAGCAGCAAGGATGGCGGTTCGCCAGAACGTCCCGTCAATAACTCAAAAGGTTGCGGCGGCATCATGCGCGTAGCTCCCATCGGCCTTGCCGCCAGCATCTGCGACGACATTGACCCCTTTGTGCTGGGCGCTCAGGCGGCGGCGCTTACGCATGGGCACCCTATGGGATGGCTTCCCGCGGCGGCACTTGCGGGAATTGTTGCACTGCTCTGCACCTCAAAGAGCCCAGAGGACCGCGACGCCCAAGAGACGCTCGCCATGACGGCCCGCGGCGTCGCAGGCATCATCGCTCACACGTTTGGCGACTGGGGCGAGGCACGTGAGCTGCGTGACCTCATGCTGCACGCCGTCGACCTCGCGCTCTCCCCCGAAGTCAGGGATGACCTTGACTGCATCCACGAGCTTGGCGAAGGCTGGGTTGGCGACGAGGCCCTGCTCATTGCCCTCTATGCTTCCATCGCTCATGCCGACAACGTGGCAGAATCGCTCCGTTGTGCCGCAAACCACAAAGGCGACTCCGACTCAACCGCCTCCATTGCCGGAAACATCCTTGGTGCCCTCTGGGGACGAGAGGCTTTTGCGGCGGCCCTTGACCTCTCGCTTCTTGAAGAGATTGACCTCATCAGCAGCGTTGCTGATGAGCTGCTCGAAGCGACGCGGGCACTCTCTGCATTGCCCGAGGGAGCCCATGCCTACGCCAACCTGCTGCGCATTGATAACCCACCCGTACCCACAGAAGACGAGCGCCTGACAACCCTTCCCGAAGACAAGGGGATGCCCTACACACAGCTCACCAAGAAGGCACTTAAGCTCTCGTTTGACGCCCATGCAAAACAGCGGGACCGGTCAGGGCTTCCCTACGTCTACCATCCCTTCCATCTGGCCGAGCAGATGCGCAGCGAGGAAGCGGCCTGCGTGGCGCTTCTTCACGACACGGTCGAAGACGGGCACCTAACACTGCAGGACCTGCGTGCGGCAGACATGACAGATGAAATCATTGAGGGCGTCGTCGCCCTCACGCACAGCCCAGACGTTCCCTACCTTGAGTACGTCCTGCGCCTTCGCACCAACCCCCTTGCGCGCGATGTTAAGCTCGCGGACCTGCGCCACAACGCAAACCTCTCGCGACTCAACGAGGTCACAGCCCGCGATCTGCAACGGCGGCAGAAGTACCTTGTGGCCCAGGCGCTCCTGTGCGATGACGCAGACTTTCCCGACGATACCGAACGGCCCCTTGTCTGGCATAAGCCCATTCCGGTCTTGGACAGAGACGATGCGTCGCTGATCTTGACCTACAACGAAATGGGCCGCACGCTTCGCCTTACCCTCACCCAGGGAGACGAGCGCATGGTGCTTGACATGGCAGACGTCGAGAGGCTTGCAGAACCACTCGCCGTGGCTCTTGAGCAGGGTTTTGACCACCTGTGGAGTCTTGCGCGGAATCTTTCCTAAGCAAAAGGGGCGCTCCCCTTCAATCAAAAGACTGCTCAGAAGGGAAGCGCCTCTGTCGACCATGATGCGTAAGGCTACTTAACCGCAGCCAGCTGTTCCTTCACGCGCTCGAAGGGATCGTCGTCCGGCCCAAACGTGAAGCCCTTTCCCTGGCGCCAGTTTTCCTTGGCCACAGAGATCATGAGCTTGATGCGGTTGAGCTGGTTGACCTCTGACGCGCCAGGATCGTAGTCAACCGCGACGATGTTGCTCTCGGGATGCATCTGACGGATGCGCTTGATGACGGACTTGCCAACCACGTGGTTGGGCAGGCAGGCAAACGGAGAGGCGCACACGATGTTGGGCGTGCCCGTCTCGACCAGCTCGAGCATCTCCGCCGTCAGCAACCAACCCTCGCCCATGGTGTTGCACGACGAGAGAACCTCCGACGACTTCTTCTGGAGGTCGTAGATAGACCCATACGGCTCAAAGCGCTCGGAGTCACGCAGCATCTTGTTGATGGGTTCGCGCAGGGAATGGATCAGCGAGATGGCGGCAGCGTGCGTCATGAGCTTGCTCTTGGGGGCACCAAGCTCGTCCTTGAGGCTGCTGTTGTTGGTCAGGCCAAACAGGAAGAAGTCCATGAGGCCCGGGACGTTGGCCTCGCAGCCTTCGGACTCGATGACTCGAACGACCTGGTTGTTTGCCGTGGGATGGTATTTGACCAGAATCTCTCCCACCACACCGACGCGCGGCTTGGAGCGGTCATTCACCACCGGCAGGGCATCAAAGGCCCTCACGGTGTCTTTGCAGAGGCGGTAGAACGTGCGCCTGTTGGCGCGAGGTATCTGTGTGCACGCACGCGACATGAACGCATCGTAGAGACGGTCGGCAGACCCCTTCTCGGCCTCGTAGGGTCGCACACGGTACAGGCACTGCATGATGAGGTCGCCATACAAGACGCAGTACAGCGCACGCATGAGAAAGCCGGGGCTCTTGATGGAGAAGCCGGTATTGGTCTCGTCTAGGTTGCTCGCAACAGAAAGCGAGATGACCGGGACCTCGGGATGACCCGCCTCTTTGAGCGCCTTGCGAATGAGGGCAATGTAGTTGGTGGCACGGCAACCGCCGCCCGTCTGCGAGATGAGCACCGCCGTACGCGAGAGGTCGTACTTGCCACTCTCGATGGCGTTCATGATCTGGCCGCACACAAGAATGGACGGGTAGCAGATGTCGTTGTTGACGTACTTGAGACCCGCCTCGACGGCGCCGTGGTCAACCGAGGGAAGCAGCTCGACGTTATAGCCCTCCGAGCGCAAGAGCGCCTGAGCCAGATCAAAGTGGACGGGCGACATCTGCGGCGCAAGGATGGTATAGCCCTCTTCCTGCATCTCCTTGGTGTAGCGCACCTTGGGGAAGGCGGTCGACGCAGCACGACGATGAATGGGGACGCGCACCTCGGCGCCTGCCAGACCAGACTCGGCAGCCGTCTTGCGCTCGAGCTCGGCACGCTGCTCCTTGAGGGCAGCCATGAGCGAGCGCACGCGGATGCGCGCGGCACCCAGGTTGGAAACCTCATCAATCTTGAGCAGCGTATAGACCTTGCCGCTGGCCTCAAGGACCTCTTGGACCTGATCGGTCGTCAGAGCATCAAGGCCGCAGCCAAAGCTGTTGAGCTGGATAAGGTCGAGGTCATTGCGGCTGGCAACAAGGCGTGCCGCACGGTACAGGCGGCTATGGTACATCCACTGATCCACCACGCGGATGGGGCGCTCCACCTCCATCAGGTGCGCCACCGAGTCCTCGGTCAGAACCGCGAAGCCAAACCCGTTGACAAGCTCGGGAATGGCATGGTTGATCTCGGGATCGTTGTGATAGGGACGGCCCGCCAAGACGATGCCGTGCGCATCGTGCTCTTCCATCCAGGCAAGCGCCTCCTCGCCGGCACGGTGAATCTCTTCCTTGAAGGCAAGGTCGGCCTCCCATGCCACGTTGACCGCCTCGTCAATCTCGGCACGCGTGATGTGCTCCCCGCGGACACGACCCTTGCCAGATGCCGCATCAGCCTCGCGCTGCTCGGAGACCACCTCATAAAGGCGCCTCTTGAGCTCGCCCTTCTTGTCGTAGGGCAAAAACGGGCACAGATACTCGACGTTGGGGGCATTGAGCTCGTCAACGTTGAGCTCCAGCGCCTGCGGATAGCTCATGACGATGGGGCAGTTGTAGTGGTTGGTCGTCGTCTCGTCTTCGGTCCGTTCCCAGCGCACGCACGGCATCCAGATGAAGTCCGGGTCCTTCGCGAGCAGGTTCATTACGTGCCCGTGGCTCAGCTTTGCTGGGTAGCACACCGACTCGGAAGGCATGGACTCGATGCCCGCCTCGAAGGTCTTCTTGGTGGTTTGGTCGGACAGCACGACCGAGAAGCCCAAGTGCGTGAAGAACGCATGCCAGAAGGGGTAGTTCTCGTACATGTTGAGCGCACGGGGAATGCCCACCGTGCCGCGTGGCGCCTCGTCTGCGTCAAGGCACGGACGGTCAAAGAGCAGCTCGTTCTTGAACTTGAAGAGGTTGGGAGCCTCCACCTTGTTGCGCTTTCCGCCCGCACCCTTCTCGCAGCGGTTGCCCGTGACAAAGCGGCGGCCACCGCCAAAGTCGTTGACGGTGAGCAGGCAGTTGTTGGAGCAGCGCCCACAATGGACCTTGGTCTGCCTTACCTGGAGGTTGTCGATCTCTTCGCGCGAAAGCAACGTCGAGACGCCGTCCTTGCCGGCGCGCTCGCGTGCAAGGAGCGCAGCGCCATAGGCACCCATGCTGCCCGCGATGTCGGGACGGATGACCTCGCGGCCCGTGAGCAGCTCGAAGGCGCGCAGCGTGGCGTCAGACATGAAGGTGCCGCCCTGGACCACCACATACTTGCCAATCTGCTCGTAATCGCGCAGTTTGATGACCTTGAAGAGGGC
>JAFUBJ010000102.1 GCA_017460265.1 Atopobiaceae bacterium
GAGGCACACGTCCGCCGCGGCGGCAAGGGGAAGCACCAGATGCAGCCAGAAGTTTCCTGACTTGAACATGTAAGTCCAGCCCATGGTGGGGCCCAGGAAGAGCACCACCGTAAGGAACGTGACCATTACGACGGAGGCTCCCGCCAGCTTGAGCACGAGCAGCCACTGGGGAGGGGCTCCATGCGTTAGCAGCAGTTCCGCTGCGTAGAGCGCCGAGGCAAGGCCCGAGAAGAGGTTGGAAAGCACCGTATAGTACTTGAGGCTGCGCAGGCCGTGAGCCATCAGGCTACGGTCGTCGCCGCGTCCCCGCACGACCGAGATCCACGCCAACACCGAGATGATCGCGATGGCTATGTTGAGCAGCATCGATATCATGCGAGAGCCTCACTGTTTTCTCGTTTGCATATCAAAAGCTTCTCAGACGGATATCGCCATCCGTGGGCTCCTTTGCTAGCATGAGCGCTGAGCGAAAGAAGGAATCCCATGAAACGCATCTTGGTCATAGCGACAGGAGGCACCATCGCCTCGCTGCCCACGGAGGGCGGAACGGGCGGGCTGGCTCCCGCGCTGACGGGCGGCGAGCTGGTGGCCCGCGTCCCTCTGGTGGAGGACCTCTGCTACGTGGACGTGGTGCAGCCCATGAACATCGACTCCACCAACATGCGGCCGTCCGGTTGGCTTGCCATTGCGGCCGAGATCGAGCGTGCCTATGACGATTACGACGGCTTTGTGGTGCTGCACGGGACCGACACCATGGCATACACGGCGGCAGCGCTCTCGTATCTGGTACAGGGGAGTCCCAAGCCCATTGTGCTGACCGGGTCGCAGCAGCCCATGAGCGCGCCTTTCACGGACGCCAAGCTCAACCTGTATCAGAGCCTGCTCTGGGCGTGCGACGATGCGGCGCGCGATGTGCATGTGGTCTTCGACGGCAAGGTAATTGTGGGGACGCGCGCCCACAAGCAGCGCACCATGAGCTACAACGCGTTTACCAGCGTGAACTGGCCGCTCGCGGCCATCATTCGCGGCGGTCGCGTGGTGCGCGAACCAGGTGGCGGGGTCAACGCGGGTGGTCACGATCGCCCCACGTTCTACCACAGCCTGGACGAGCGCGTGGTGGTGCTCAAGCTGACGCCGGGCCTCTCGCCCGAAGTGTTCGAGGCGCTTGCGGGGACGAGCTCGGCCGTCATCCTGGAGACCTTCGGCATCGGAGGCATACCCGACGGCTTTGAGGACGCGCTCTTTGGCTGGGTGGATGCTGGGCATACGTTGGTCCTGACCACGCAGGTGCCCGAGGAAGGCCTTGACCTGGGCATCTATGAGGTAGGGCGTCCGTATGCGGAGCACCCGGGCATCCTTCTGGGCGACGACATGACCGTTGAGGCTCTTGTTGCCAAGACCATGTGGGCCTGCGGTGTGGCGAGCGGCCATCAGCAGCTGGGCCGGCTGTTCCAGTTGCCCATCAACTACGACCGGCTGGCGTGAGCCTTACGTTTGGTGATGTGCTGGAGGAGAAGCTCGCTTGCCGTGTTCAACAAGTGCGTAACTCCGATAGGACAAAGTTTGATACGGTTTTTCAAACGCGCTGGTAGACGGTTTATCGAAGAGTCGGAATGCCTAAATGCTCGCCCAAAAGTTACGCACTTGTTGAGCGATTGGAGCGTCTAGCGCGCCGTCCAGCCTCCTTCGGCCTTACCAGATAGCAACCAGTTCCTCCGGATGAGTGGCGATGTGGCGCATCCTGGTCTGGTAGGCAACGCGTGCATCGTGCTCTTCCTTGTCGCACAACGTAATGTTTGCTTCAAGGGCGTCTGCCACGATGTCCGCAATGCGCTCGACCTCGCGGAAGCTTCGCATGTGCTCCGTCGTCACCGTGATCACGCGATATCCCATCTCGGTAAGCACGTCTCTGCGTCGTGCATCGTTTGCAATGCGCGACGATGCAGTGTGGTGAAGGTCGCTGTCGTATTCGATGACGAGCTTGATTGCCTCCCATAGCAGATCGGGTGTGATGAAGTCATCCACCCACAGCTTGCGCGCACGACCCTCAACGGGTAGTGCATGGTTGAGCTCAGGCCTCTCTAAGCCATATCCGCCCAGCTCACGTGCGGTGCTAAGTACGAGTGCTAGCGCGGCTTCCATAGGGGAGCCCGCCCCGTCAAGCACCTTGGGCGCGGCGGCTCGGGCAGGCGTTCTGCCTCTGATGCGCGGCATGTTGTCGATAAGAGCGGTGAGCATCTGCGGAGTGCAGGCCTGGTCTCTAGGAAAGACTCCGTTTGCGTCAAGGCCGTAGCGGCCGCTCAGCTCCATACCCAAGAAGATGAGGTGTGCCTCGTCTAGGAGGCTTGCCATCTGCAAGAACGTGAACTCCGGCGTCGATGAGAAGAGGTCGTCCGCGATATGGATTGCTGGGTAGTGGCCATCTTGGGTAGTGAGAACATGCGATTGCGAAAGGGCCGTTCGGCGTCGGTCGTCACGGTTCCACACGATGAGTTGAATGGGCTGGGTGAGACCGGAAAGCAGCGGGAGATATGGCTTGAGCCTCGTGCGGCTTGCTTCGAGGATGGGATAGGGGACGGTCCAGCGTGCGTTTGGGTCGACGAGCTGCGTCTGACGGTTTTGACGCAGCCATTCGACGGCCGACCCTCGGCCCAGAAGATACGACATCGCAACCCCCTTCGCTTGATGGGCTTACCAGTATGGGGATGGGTCTCTGAGAGCACAAGCAGGGTCCGCATGTTTTCGGTGGAGTGCGTGCGATTAACAAGTGCGTAACTCGGTTAATGCAAAGTTTGATGCCAATTTGCAAATGCGCTGCTAGAACGGTTGTCGATGAGTGACGATGCCACAAAGGGTGTTGAAAAGTTACGCACTTGTCGAACAGGAAACCTCATCGACGGCATATGGTGGTTTCAATCGCACAGCGTCTCTCACTATGCGAGAATACGCAGGTAGAAGGCTATTCTCAGGGGCTGTCGTAGATGGTTGGGTTCTGCCATGGCAAGGTGGGGACAACGAGGAAAGGCGGTGCGACATGATCGACCAGCAAAGCATTGGAGCGTTTCTGCGCGAGCTTCGGCAGGCGCAGGGAATTACGCAGGAGCAGCTTGCCGCAGAGCTCGGCGTGAGCAATCGCTCGGTGAGCCGCTGGGAGACCGGCCGCACCATGCCCGACTTCGACCTTCTCATCGAGCTGGCCAAGCGCTACGACGTGAGCGTCGACGAGCTCTTGGCCGCAGAAAGGAACTCGAGCATGGACACCCAGACCGAAGAGAGCCTCTACCGCATTGCCGACTACACCAACAACGAGCGTGACGTGTTCACCAAGCGCCTGCACCTGATGTTTTTGGCGGGCATCGTGGCGTTTGCCATCTACTTTGGCTTGGACTGGTTCGGGATGATTGATACGCCGCTGTACGACTTCATTGCGGGCATGTGCCTGGGTATTTGCGCGGGCATGCTCATTGTGGGCGCCATCTTCACGAGTGCCTACGCCGGCCGCATCCGTGCCGCCAAGATGCGCTTGCTGCATCGCGGGCAGGCCTGAGCTGGCGACCGACAGGGGCGCCTTCCCATAAACAAGCGGAGCGAAATAGGCGATGGTCCGCAGGATTGAATATCGTTGCGGACCCTCGCCGCTTCTTTGCAAGATGGGTGCTCTCGAAGGTTTTCCTTTGTCGCAGCTAGATGACCACTTCGGGAATGTGCATGCTGTAGTTGTGTTTGTCACCGCGCATCACCTGCTTGGAGACGTGCAGCGGCTTGCCGTACTGGTCATACACATGGTCCTCGATCAGCATGAGGGCGGCGTCCTTCTCGACGCCAAGCTGAAAGGCTTCCCTGCCTGTGGCATAGCAGATGCTGATGGACTTGGTGCCGTTTTCTGGGTGGACGCCATAGCGATCATTCAATGCCTGGTAGAGGGATCCATCCAGTTCTGATCCAGTGAGGTCCGCGTAGGCAAGGGGAAGCCAGATGGTCTCGAGACAGATGGGCTCACCGTCTGCAGAGCGCATGCGCGTGACCTCAAAGAGCAGGTCGGACTCGGTGATGCCAAAGAAGTCCCGCAGGCCTTGGGTGGGAGGCATGGTGCGGATGTCCACAGTATGGGTTTCGGGAACGCTGCCGAGTGACTTGACGTTTTCGGTGTAGCTGAGGAACGTCGGGGTCATGCCGCTTATGGCTGCGGCACGCTCGGACAGGTCAGAAACGAACGTGCCCTTTCCCTGCGAGCGCGTGACGTAGCCTTGGTCCACAAGCAGCTGGAGCGCCTTGCGAACGGTGCTGCGGGAATAGCCAGTGCTTTCGCACAGCGAGGGCTCGCTGGGAAGGCGTGAGCCAGGAAGATAGGTGCCATCCTGTATTTCATCACGAAGCTTGTCTGCAAGTACAACATACAACGGATTTGAACTCATCGCTTCAAGTGACATCGGTTGTACGTCCTGTCTCTAATTATGCTTCACCTAAGTACAAGTATAGAGAAAAACGTAGTGCTGTAAATCACCTGATAATGGTGGTTTACAAGCAAACAAAAACGAGCAGTTGAGAGAGGAGTAAGTGACAATATCTCCATAACTTGTCGTTTGCTTATCATTAAGTCATCACACAATAAGATACATATAAGATAACAAGTGAGATAACAAGTATCCTCTGAAAGCATACGGCCCGTCAAGGCAGCTTGGGTTGCCGACGTTCCGTTCCTCCGCTCCTTTTTGGCTGCGCATTCTTGCACGTGAGTGAGGTAGAGTGATGCATGCACCACGTTTGATTTGAGCGGTGAACGGGGGACGGGTTAGTGTTCATCCGTCATCTCCCATGCGCGTTATGCATATCATGTCCTCAACAACAGGCATTGGTAATAAGAGGTCTCCTTTGTGACAATAGATGGGGGGAAGCTGCCTGGTAGGGGATGCCAGGCAAAAGGAGAGGAGCCATCCATGATCTATCGCGACTTCCAAGACCTCAAGCTCTCTGGCCTTGGCCTTGGTGCCATGCGCCTGCCTGTCATTGACGGCGATGACCACACCATTGACGAGCCGGCCGCGGCGGCCATGGTTGACTACGCCATGGAGCACGGCATCAACTACTTCGACACCGCCTGGGGCTACCACGGCGGCCACTCCGAGGAGGTGCTGGGCCGCGCGCTCGCCAAAAATCCGCGCGAGAGCTTCTATCTGGCAACCAAGTTCCCGGGCTACGCCAACAGCAACTTTGGTAAGACGAAGGAGATCTTCGAGAAGCAGCTGGAGAAGTGCGGCGTCGACTACCTTGACTTCTATCTCTGCCACAATGTTACCGAGTCCAACATCGACGACTACCTGGCCGACGACCGCTTTGGCACCGTCAGCTACCTGCTTGAGGAGAAGAAGGCGGGACGCATCCGCCACCTGGGCTTCTCGTGCCACGGCGCCCTGCCGGTGCTGCGCGCCTTCCTTGAGAAGTACGGTCAGTACATGGAGTTCTGTCAGCTGCAGCTCAACTACATTGACTGGCACTTCCAGAAGGACGCCGAGAAGGTCGCCCTACTTGCGGAGTACGGCATCCCCGTGTGGGTGATGGAGCCGCTGCGTGGCGGTAAGCTGGCCACGCTTCCTGAGCAGTACGAAGTACAGCTCAGGGCCCTGCGTCCCGACGAGACCATCCCCGCCTGGGCCTTCCGCTTCCAGCAGACGGTGCCTGAGGTCACGATGGTGCTTTCTGGCATGTCCAACATGGAGCAGCTGCAGCAAAACATTGCCACTTGGGACGAGGACAAGCCGCTTTCCAACGAGGAGTGGAACGCAATTCTGGGCATCGGTGACACCATGGCTACGGGCGTGCCCTGCACCGCCTGCCACTACTGCACCAACCACTGCCCTATGGAGCTGGACATTCCGCATCTCATCGCGCTCTACAACGAGCACAAGTTCACGGGCGGCGGCTTCATCGCGCCGATGGCGCTGGGTGCGCTCCCTGCCGACAAGCAGCCGAGTGCCTGCCTTGGCTGCGGTAGCTGCGCCGCGGTCTGCCCGCAGCAGATTGACATCCCCGGCGTCTTGGCCGACTTCGCCGAGATGATGGCATAGCTCTTGACGCGCACCTGAATGCGGGAGGAGATAGTGCGCATTTAAATCGAGGTATTCGGCCGTTTTTGTGGGAGCCCGAATAGCCGCGACGAAATGTACACTGCTGGCCAAGATGATGGCTGGAGAGTGTGCATGGCGTCCAGGTTATTCGGGCTTTTGTGAGAGAGGCCGACTAATCGCGACAGAATGTACACTTCCGTTCGCTCAAGGTTGTGAGCATTAAGGTTTTTTTGGCCTCACCCATTGCGCGTGACATGGCAAATCGCAGGCAAAACCCTGCCGTTTGCTTCCATCGTGTAACCACCCCAACCACCCCTATCGCGTGCGCGGTATGGTGACAATAGTGATAGAGGCGCGGAAAGGAAGAACGTAGGCGAGCCGGCGGGCGTCGACCCTACGGGAGGCCTAATCCGCCGAACTTCGCGGCTGGGCGCAGGCGCGTGGTGGGCCTGCGGGGAATACCCGCAGGACTGTCTGCAGGACTTCCTGCGGGAGCGCTATCCCCTCATCCCCATTGGCGGGGTGAAGGCCGGCAACCCGCAGGTACCGGCGCGTGAGAGGGGATGGATCATGATGAACAACCTACTCGTCAGCGGTCTCTCTCATGCATCGGGGAGCCCTGAGGTCTTGCCGTCACTTGACCGTCGATAGCCGTTCGCGAGAAGTCCCACAAGCTAGGAGGAGCAAGCATGGACATGAGCAACCTTACCGGATCGATTGTCGCCCTCGTCACCCCCTTCAAGGAGGACAAGTCCGTAGACTGGGAGGCCCTTGATCGCCTCGTCAACTTCCACCTCGAAAATGATACCGACGCGATTCTGGTCCTGGGCACCACGGGCGAAAGCTCGACCATGACCGATCGCGAGGACTTTGAGGTCGCAAAGTTCGTCATCGACCACGTGGCTGGCCGCGTGCCCGTCATTGGCGGATCGGGTTCCAACTCCACCGCAGAGTCCCTCAACAAGTCGCTCGGCCTGGTCGAGCGAGGCATCGATGGCCTGCTTCTCATCACGCCCTACTACAACAAGTCAAACGAGGAGGGTATCTATCGCCACTTCACCTCGGTCATGGACCAGGTGAGCGTGCCTTGCATCCTCTACAACGTTCCCGGGCGCACGGGCTGCTCCATCAGCGAGCGCAACCTTGCTCGTCTGCGTGAGCATCCCAACGCGTGGGCCATCAAGGAGGCGTCGGGCAACATCGCCTATGCCACCATGTGCGCACAGTATCTGGGCGACGACTTCAAGATGTTCTCGGGCAACGACGACATGATCGTGCCCGTGCTTTCGCTTGGCGGCTCTGGCGTCATCAGCGTGTGGGCAAACGTCGCCCCCAAGACCGTGCACGACCTTTGCGCCACGTGGGAGCAGGGCGACGTCAAGGCTGCCCTCAAGATGCAGATCGACAACCTCGAGCTCGTCCACTCGCTCTTCTGCGAGGTCAACCCGATTCCGGTCAAGGCTGCCATGGCAAAGATGGGGCTCATCAGCCCCGTGTATCGCCAGCCGCTCTGGCCGATGGAGTCCGCCAACGAGGCACGGCTCGAGATGGCCATGAGGGAGGTCGGTCTCCTTGGCTAGCGAAGCCCCCATCAAGGTCTTGGTCTGCGGCAACGGCCGCATGGGCGCGCTCGTTCGTGCCTCCGTCGAGGCTGACGATGCCTTCGAGCTCGTCGGCCAGGTGGGCATTGAAGATGTCGACGCTCTTGATGCGGGTGAGGTGCCCGTTGCAGACCTGGTCATAGACTTCACCAACCACGCCATGCTTCCGCACCTTGCGGCGTATCTCAAGGGCAACCCTGCCGCACTGGTGAGCGGAACGACCGGCTTTGAGGCGGAAGACTTTGCGGTCCTTGACGAGCTGTCCGAGCGCATGCCCGTCATGTGGAGCGCCAACTACTCATTGGGCGTCGCCGTCCTGAGGTGCCTGGCTGCCGAGGCGGCAAAGGCGCTTGAGGGCTTTGACATCGAGATCGTCGAGACGCACCACAACCAGAAGGTCGATGCCCCCAGTGGCACGGCCAAGCTTTTGCTTTCCGCCGTCGACCCTGATGGTGCCTGCAACGTTGTGAGCGGCCGCGACGGCATGGTTGGCGCGCGCACCAAGCGCGAGGTCGGCATGCACGCTCTGCGCGGCGGCACCGTTGCGGGAACGCACGAGGTCCACTTCTTTGGCACCGATGAGGAGGTCTGCCTTACGCATCGCGCGACCAGCCGTCAGATCTTTGTCAATGGCGCCGTCGCTGCGGCAAAGCGTCTTGCAGCCCAGAAGCCAGGCCGTTATTCGTTTGAGGAGCTGATGCTGTAGCGCGAGGAAAGATCCTGGGCGCTATGAGAGAGGGGCGTCATGCCTATGTTCCAACCCATTTCGTTCACCCCGCCTGATGTGGATCCGGCCACCTTTGGCTTTGCGCCATGTGACGGTGGCGTCTGCGCCGCCGAGGGCATCAAGGCTTCGGGAACGCATGCGGGCTTTCGCGATGATCCCAACCGCCTTGACCTGGCGGTCGTTGCCTCGGATGAGATGTGCGTCTGTGCGGCCACCTTCACGCAGAACCGCTTCTGCGCGGCTCCCGTCCAGCTGTCGCGTCCCCGCGCCGCCTCAGGCGCTGCGCGTGCAGTGATGCTCAACTCGGGCAACGCCAACGCCTCGACGGGCGAGCAGGGCCTTGCCATTGCCAAGGAGTCCGCAAAGCTCTTGGCGGACGCACTGGGTTGTCCCGAGGAGCAGATACTGGTTGCCTCGACAGGCGTGATTGGCCAGCAGCAGGCGATCGACCCCTATGTGGACGGCGCGCCGGCAGCTGTCGCCGCGCTTGGCGCGGACGCCGACCACGCGCATGCGGCCGCCCGCGCGGTGATGACCACCGACACGGTGCCCAAGGAGGTTTCGCTCGTGGGCGAGCTTCCCGCGGCGGACGGCCAACCCACGCGTACCGTGCATGTGGGAGGTTTCTGCAAGGGTTCCGGCATGATCATGCCCAACATGGCGACCATGCTTAGTGTGCTCACCACCGATGCTCCGCTCACTCCCGAGGCAGCTCATGCGGCGCTGCTCGCTGCCGTGCGCGCGAGCTTCAACCAGGTGACCGTGGACTCGGATACCTCCACCAACGACTCGTGCTTCCTGCTTGCCACGGGCAAGGCGGGCGGCGAGCCCATCTGCGAGGGGACAGAGGCCTTCGATGCCTTTGCCGGAGCATTGCGCGTTGCCTGCGAGACGCTGGCGCGCAAGATTGCGGCCGATGGAGAGGGCGCAACCAAGATGGTGACCGTCGACGTCCTGGGCTGCAAGACCGATGAGGATGCCGATACGGTGGCACGCACCATTGCCAATTCTCCGCTGGTCAAGACCGCCATCTTTGGCCATGACGCCAACTGGGGCCGCGTGGCTGCGGCGGCTGGTAGAAGCGGCGTGGAGTTTGACCAGTACGACGTGGACATCGACTTCCTGGGCGTTCCGGTGCTTCGCGCGGGCATGCCCGTCCCCATGGACGAGGAGGACATGCTCCGGCGCTTTGAGGGCCCGGAGGTCTCCATCGTGATCGATCTGGGGCAGGGGAGCGCGAGCACCCGCATCTGGACCTGCGACTTCACACATGAGTATGTGACCATCAACGGGGACTATCGCACATAGCGGAGAGGCGTCCCGTTTTCAGCCCTTGTACGAGAGGAGAAGCGTATGGCGCTCAAGCGCGAACGCATCGACG
This sequence comes from Atopobiaceae bacterium, assembly GCA_017460265.1. Taxonomy (GTDB): domain Bacteria; phylum Actinomycetota; class Coriobacteriia; order Coriobacteriales; family Atopobiaceae; genus UBA1367. The sequence goes on from JAFUBJ010000102.1 coordinate 9,775, forward strand.
ATCAAGCTAACCAACGGAGAGCCGAGGCACTTGCCGAGGCCCTGCCGTGGATCAACCAGTTCTCGGGGAAGACCTTCGTGGTCAAGTACGGCGGCTCGGCCATGGAGGACATGGACCTCTGCAAGCAGGTCGTGGCGGACATCGTGCTCATGAAGCTTGTGGGCATCCGCGTGGTGCTCGTGCACGGCGGCGGCAAGGCCATCTCGCGCCTGATGGACGAGCTCAACCTTGAGGTTCACTTCAAGGATGGCCTGCGCGTGACGGATGCCCCTGCCATGCGTGCCGTGCAGATGGCGCTAGTGGGTGAGGTCAACCAGATGCTTGTCTCGCAGATCAACGCCTATGGCGAGTATGGCGTGAGCATCACGGGTGCCGACGGCCGAACGCTTGAGGCGGTGCCCCTCTCGAGTGATCTTGGCCGCGTGGGCGCGGTCAGCCATGTGAACACCAAGCTTATCGAGACCGTGCTCGACGAGGGCTACATCCCCGTGATTGCTGGCGTGGGCTGGGCACCGAGCGGCGCGTATAACATCAATGCCGACCTCGCCGCCTCCGAGATCGCCATCGCGCTCAAGGCCGACAAGCTCATCTACCTCTCTGACGTTGACGGCCTCTATCGCGACTTCTCGGACAAGGATAGCCTGTTGGCCACCATCACGCTGGACGACGCGCGCGAGCTCATTGAGTCCGGCGAGCTTGAGGGCGGCATGATTCCCAAGGTGAAGACTTCGGTTACCGCGCTGGAGTCGGGTGTGGAGCGCATCCACTTCCTGAACGGCACGTATCCGCATTCCATCCTGCTCGAGGTGTGTACCAACGGCGGCATTGGCACCATGTTCAAGCAGAACGACTAGTGAGCAACGGGTCATCCTGAAGTCCGCTGCGATGAGGCAAGGAGACGATTGATATGAGCAACGCGTTTGACGAAGCGGTCAAGCTTGACGACACCTATGTGATGCATACCTACGGCCGTCTGCCGGTGGAGTTTGTGGACGGCGAGGGTGCCGAGCTCATCGACGTTAACGGCAAGCGCTACCTCGACTTTCTAGCCGGCATTGGTTCGGTGAGCCTCGGGCACGCCAACCCCAAGGTTGCCGAGGCTCTGAGCGCCCAGGTGGGCCGTGTCTGGCAGGTAGGTAACTACTACTACGTGGAGAACCGCGGGGAGCTCGCGCACATGATTTCCGACCTGCTGTCGTCGACCACCGACGAGCAGGGTCACGTGACGGGCACTACGGGCACGGTCTGGAAGTCGTTCTTCTCTAATTCAGGCGCCGAGTCCAACGAGGGCGCACTCAAGGTTGCGCGTCGTTGGGGAGAGCGGAAGTTGAATGGCGCATCGGGCATTGTGACGGCGCGCCAGAGCTTCCATGGTCGCACGCTGGCAACGCTGTCCGCGACTGGTCAGGATGTGTTCCACAAGAGTTTTGGGCCCCTTCCCACTGGCTTTGTCTCGGTGCCGCTCAACGATGCCGAGGCGCTGCGCGACGCCATCGAGCACCCCGCGCAGGAGACGGGCCCCGTGTGCGCC
>JAFUBJ010000103.1 GCA_017460265.1 Atopobiaceae bacterium
CAACCTGCTGGAGTCCATCCGCATCTGCGCGCATCTGCTGGCGCCATTCATGCCCGAGACTTCGGCTGAGGTGCTGCGTCGCATGTCGCTTGAGGACGAGGCCGACACCGCCGACCTGCGCGCGGCCTGCGCATGGGGCGGCCTGAAGGGTGACGTGCCCGTGACCAAGGGCGACGCGCTCTTCCCGCGCCTCCAGTCCACGAAGTAGTCACTTCGCCTGACATCAGAGAAGGGGTAGCATGCACTCATACCTTGCCAACGCACGCGAGACGCGCTCGACGCTTGAGCGCTTCGGCCTTGCCACCAAGCATCGGCTGGGCCAGAACTTCCTCGTGAACGACGACGTCATTGGCAAGATCATCCGCCTGGCAGACCTCTCGCCTGAAGACGTGGTACTTGAGGTTGGCCCGGGTATTGGCACCCTTTCTGTGGCGCTTCTGGACGCGGCGGGCAAGGTGGTTGCCGTGGAGGCGGACCGAGAACTTGAGCCCGTGCTGGGCCAGACCTGCGCTCCCAGCGGCCGCTTCGAGCTTCTGATGGGCGATGCCCTCAAGGTCATCCCCGATGGCCTCACCTGCGAGCCCACGGCGTTTGTCTCCAACCTTCCCTATCAGGTCGCGGCGACGCTGATCCTTGGCGTGTTCCAGCAGGTGCCAAGCGTGGGACGCGCCGTGGTCATGGTGCAGGCCGAGGTGGCGGACCGCATCTGTGCCGCGCCGGGTTCCAAGACCTATGGAGCCTACACGGCCAAGCTCGCGCTTGAGGGCACGGTGACGGGCCGCTTTGAGGTGGGGCCGGCCAACTTCATGCCGCCCCCGCATGTCAACTCGGCTGTGGTGCGCATCGACCGCGCACCCGTCGAGGACGCCCCGGCCAATACGGCGCAGGTCATTGATGCCGCGTTTGCCCAGCGCAGAAAGACCATCCGCAACTCCATGGCGGCGTCGGGCTTTGCCAAGGAGGCGCTTGACGAGGCGTTCGCTCAGTCGGGCATCGCGCCTACGTGCCGCGCCGAGACGCTCTCGGTCCATGACTTCGTGAACTTGGCAAGGGCTCTTTCCGACTGACCAGCGTACCAATAGGGTATTGCCCTATCTGTACGCTCCTGTTGGCCCGTCTTTAGCGCTAGGAACGTTCCAATCATCCCATTTAGTGCTATACTATTATCAATTAATGTATAGCACTAAATGGGAGCGATGGTGGAACAGGCAGAGACAAGTCGGCGGGGCAGAAAGCCCAAGCAAAACGCAAAGGCATCGCAGATCAACATCCGCATGGAGCCTGTCCTCAAAGAGGCGGGTGACAGCGTGCTCGCTCGTCTGGGCGTGACGCCTTCAGAGGCGGTGCGCGCGCTGTACGAATACCTCGTGAGCGAGCAGGATCTGCCCGACGGCCTGCTGCCCGACCGAAGGTCCGCGGTGTACGACCATTGGGCGCAAGAGGGCGCGGGCCTCGCCAAGAAGCTTCTTCAGTGCGTGGCGGCATCTCCTGCGGAGGTGACCGTGGCGCATGACTGACGTGAATGATGCACGTAAAGCAAGAGGAGCATGCCTTCCAAAGGGGATGCGGGTCCTCGTGTGCACCGACGTGTGGGCTGACTACTTCACCGATCGCAACGCCTCTGCTGCGACCATCGCGCGCGTCTTCGAGAAGGTGGAGCAGGAAGGAGGCACGCTCCTTACGGCAATCTCCTCGCTTCAGGACATCTTTGACCTGGTGGCGGCCTACGTGGCATCGAGCCTTGCTCAAGACGGGGAGCAGACGAGCGAGGCCTCGATACATGAAGTTGCGTGGGGGTGCCTGCGCTTGGTGCGCACGCGGTCTGCCGTGGTGGGCTTAGGCTTGGGCGAGTGCTTTGAGGCGGAGACCTTCCGGTTCCCGCAGGGGACATTTGCCGATGCGATGATGTTTGCGGCAGCGCGCCGCGGCGAGGCCGACCTCATGCTGAGCGAGCGTGATGTCCTGTGTGCGGTGTCGCCCGTATCAGTTTGCTCGGTGCGCAATCTGGCAGCCGCCCTTGGTGTTGAGATGGACGACGAGTCGTTGGAGGTTGAACGATGACGGATAGCTGGAACTGTGAAGAGGCGCTTGCGACGCTCCTGGAAGACGACGGCTTCCTCTTCCACGACAAGAAGGGCCGGCCTGTCGAGCTTCCGCAGGCGGAGGCGCCGCTAGCCGACACCCATGGGCATCTGACGCACTTCCGCAAGCACGATCCTGCGGTGGCGGTAGCACGTGCCGCATTGGCAGGGGTGCACATGCTGGTGGTGCCGCTCGACCCAACGGGTGATGCCCACGACGCGCCAGCAACCTTGGCGTGGCTCGATAGGGTGGTGGCCCAGGCGGCGGAGCTGCTTGATGCTGCCCAAAAGCGTGGAATCATGCCCCCTGATGTCACAGGGTTTGAATTCGTTCCCGCTCTTGTTGACAACGTGCGCATCGTGGCGGGAACGCACCCCTATGGGGCTGAGGCGTTCCTGGGCCGCGGAAAGACCGATCGGTCAGACGCGGCTTTTGGCGAGGCGTCACATCAGGCGCTCGAGGTTCTGCTTGACAGTCCACGGTGTGTCGGCGTGGGCGAGATTGGCCTCGATTTTGGACCATACAGCGAGCTTGGGCAGGAAGTGCAGCTCGATGCCTTCGAAGAGCAGCTGCGGATGGCGCACGCACGCAACCTTCCCGTGGAGCTGCATCTTCGTGACGAAGAGGACGGGGTGCACACCACAGGTCACGACCTTGCCCTTCAGACCCTGCGCGCCATCGGAGTGCCGGCTGCGGGGTGCGACCTGCACTGCTACACCTCGGGGCCGGATATCATGATGCCGTTCGTGGACCTTGGGTGCCACGTTGCCTTTGGCGGCGCCGCCACCTTTGCGCGGTCCGAGGATATCCGCGATGCCGCGGCAGCTTGTCCTGAGCGGCTGCTTCTGAGCGAGACCGATAGCCCCTACATGGCTCCCGTGCCCCTCCGCGGCAAGGAGTGCGAGCCCGCTATGGTTGCCTTCTCGGCGGCGTGCGTGGCCGATGTTCGGGAGGAGACAGGCGTCTCTACGCGCGCAGAGACATATCGTGCGCTGTGGAACAATGCCAACGAGCTGCTGTGCCGCAGGTAGCAGAGCTCCGCATGCCACAACCAGAGCGCTTTCGACCTGCCGAGGCGCTGGCCGAGCTCCTTTGGCCAACGCGCTGCGTGTGCTGCAACCTTCCGGGCGAGCTGCTATGCGACGACTGTCGCCGGTCCCTTCCGTGGATCGCTCAGCAATGGGCATGCCCGGCCTGCGGAGCACCGTATGGCTGGCTGACCTGCACGGAGTGCGGCCGCTCGCGCGAGCAAAAAGGCGGTTCCTTCGCGCCGGAAGGTGAGGGGAACGGCGCTTTGCCGTGGCCCGTCCGGGCAACCATATGCAGCCTTCCATTTCAAGGTGCGGGCGCACGTCTGGTCACCTGTCTGAAGGATGCGCACGAGCTGCGCCTTGCGCCCGTGGTCGCCGCAGCGATGGCGTGCTCCCTTGACGAGGCCCATGCGTGGGACGGCATCGATGGGGCACCCCGCTTTGACGCGCTGCATACGTCCGCCCTCTGCTTTGTTCCCGCTACACGTGAGGCGTTTGCCCGGCGTGGCTTTGACCATATGGAGCTCGTCTCGGCGGCGCTTTCGGGCATCCTGGGGCTGCCGGTCCTTGACGCCTTGGCGCGCCGCACGGCACGTGACCAGCGCGAGCTGGGAAGAGAGGCGCGCGCAAGCAACCTTTCGGGGACCATGGAGGTTGTCCAGGATGTGACGTCGTTGCATCTGCTGCTGGTTGATGACGTCATCACGACGGGAGCGTCCATTTGCGAGGCTGCGAGCTCCCTGCTCAAGCGGGGCGCGGCGTCGGTTACGGCCTGCGCCTTGGCGCGCGTGTGCTGACAGGAGGTTCCCGTCGCCTTTTTCAGGCCTTGTTAAACAATGGCAAATGGGAGTGAAAGGAGCATCGTTAACCGTTCGGTTGCATTGGTCACGCTATACTGAAAAAGTCTCTATCCAGGTCTGTGGTTGCGGGCGCCACAGGGTGCCCTAGTCCAAGGCAGACGAGGCCAAAGGGATCCACGTACGTCAGGGGCGTGCGCGTCTCGGCGATCATGGCTCGTCCTAGAGGTAAGTCGCACCGTCCGTAAGACGAGAGGCATGGGGCCTCGCGGGCGAGAGGGTCACTAGTGAAGGCGTTGCGGCGCCCGAGCAAACGCCCCGGTGCGCGAGTGTGGGGTCAAAGACCAGGTCAGCTGGGTGAGACGCGCGATTGGCTCGTGAGGGTTGGTGGCAGGGGCCACTAACGATAGAGGAGGTTCTCTACATGCGACAATGGGGTTTTGGCA
>JAFUBJ010000104.1 GCA_017460265.1 Atopobiaceae bacterium
CGGACTCCCAGTCGGCTCACGGCAAGGTGGTGAGCGGCATCGCCAGGCGCTGTCGGGCGGCAGGCGTGCCCTGCGGGGCCGTGGTCGGGGGCATGGATGCCGATGCCGTCGAGCTCCTGGACGTGGGTGTGGATGCCCTTGTGCCGACGGTGATCGACGTCTCGTCCCTCGAGGACGTCCTGTCCCACGCAGAGGAGAACTACCTCCTGGCCGCGCGCAGGCTCTTCGCGTTGCTGAAGCTGGGCCAAGGTCTGTAGGGCCGCGGTGGCGGATTGAGACCTGGTCTTTTCCGCCATCCGTCAGGCGCAGCCCATCATTACACATGCAAATAACTCGCCTATTAGTTACCGGTGCGAAATCAGCAACAGGTAGCATGATGTCACATGTTGTTAGCCAGCCCCGCCAGGGTTGATGAGCCCCGCCAGGCGCCGAGGAGGTGACACGTGTGGCCGAAACCGATGAGAGTCTCTTTGCGCGCAGCGTGCATGGCGACGATGCCGCCCTGCGCGTCCTCATGAAGCGCTACGGCGACTCGCTCACGCTCTACCTCAACGGCTACGTCCATGACCTCGACACGGCGGAAGACCTCATGATCGAGGCGTTCTCGATTATGTTCACACGCTGCCCGCTGCTACGTGAGGGCGGGTTCAAGCCCTACCTCTACAAGACGGGGCGAAACCTTGCCCTGCGCCATGGGCATGAGCTGGGACGCATCTTGAGCCTTGAGGCGCTTGAGCTAGACGTGCAGAGTGACGAAAACGTCGAGCGGGGCCTGCTCGCCAACGAGGGCGAGCGCGCACTGTATCGGGCGCTCGCCCTCATCCCCGCGCCGTATAGGGAGGCCCTCTACCTGGTGTACCTTGAGGGCATGAGCTACGACGAGGCAGGTGCGGTTATGCGCAGGACGCGCAAGCAAGTGGACAACCTGGTCCAGCGTGGCAAGAGTGCCGCACGGCTCATGCTCGAGGGGGAGGGGGTAAATCTTGAGATCGACTGACGAACGCGTTCTTGCGGTAAGAAGACGCTCGGCGCAGCGCATCCAAAGGCACTCCCGTCGCATGCGGCGCGTCACAGTTGTGGCGGGCGGCATGGCGAGCATTGCGGTGATCGTGCTCGTCTCGGTGTGCGTGGCAGGTCTTGGCGAGACATCGGCCAACGTAGAGGTGCTGGACCTCATGGGCAGCGTGTTTGCGCGCGGCTCGGCGCTCGGCTATGTGGTGGTCGGCCTCCTGGGCATGGTCTTGGGAGTCACGCTCACCCTCTTGAGCGTTCGCTGGGAAGTGCCTTCGCAGCGCAGCGGCACGGGGGAGTTCTTGCCCCCCGGCCCAACCGATGACAGGGACGCCTTGTGATAGATGCCCTCGACAATGCCTTTCAGCTGGTGATTCTTGCCATCTGCGTCGTGCTTTCGGCCACGCGCCTCTTCCAGACCCGAAGCGATGAGTGGCTCATGTCCTCGGGCTTTTATGGCTGCTCGCTTTTGGCCCTTACGTACTGGACGGCCTATCTGTTGGTGTTTGGCGGGACGCCCCACTACTTCTATGTGTCGGAGACCGGATGGGTTGCGAGCAGGGTATTTCTGCTCATGCTCGTCGCCGCCCTTGACGAGCGCCGCAGACCGTGCGCCCCGGTGCCGATGGCGTGGGCCGCCGTCGCCGTCATGGCCCCGCTCTTTGCGCTCTACGTCACCCATGGGGACGTGCTGCTCAACGTGGTCGATTGCTCGATCATGGCGGCAATTGGCTTCTACACCGTTCGCGGCATGGCCGCGGCTCCTCTCGAGGGGTCCGAAGGCGACCGCCGCCTCCATGCCGCCGCCTTTGTGTGGTGGCTGGCCCAACTGGCGGTCTGGACTACGTCGTGCTTCCAAACCCCCGAGGCCTACGCCTCCTACATTGCTTCCGACCTGGCCCTTTCCGTAACCTATCTGTTGCTCGCCCTTGAGATGCGCAGGGCCCTGCCATGACGTTCGTCGAGAACATCTTCGTGCTGCTTGCCGCGCCCCTGCTTGCGTGCCTCCCCTTCGTGAAGGGCCGTCCAAGGGTGATGGCCACCTTCATGCTGTGCGGCATGGTGTGCTGCCTGCTCTCCTCCTACGTGAACGCGTTCTTTGTGGGGTGGGTCGGTGCCGATGAGGTGTCGGGCGCCGTGGAGGTGGCTCCCGTGGTGGAGGAGGCCATCAAGCTGCTGCCCATCCTGTTCTACCTGCTGGTCCTCGAGCCGCAGGTCGAGGACGCGGGGCTCGCGATCGTGGCCCTCTCCGTGGGCTTCGCGACCTTGGAGAGCGGGCTCTACCTGGCGACAGGCGAGCTTACGACGCCGGCGATGCTTGCCCTGCGCGGCCTCGGCACCTCGATGATGCACCTCACCTCGGGAGTCCTTATGAGGTATGGGCTCACGCGCGTGTGGACGCGCCCGTGGCTTAAGGTCGCGGGAACCTCTGGCCTGCTCTGCCTTGCCATGACCTTCCACGGGCTCTACAACCTCTTGGTCGCGGCGGGTGGCGCGGCCCAGGTGATGGCGGTGTGTCTGCCGGCAATGACGCTGGCTTTGGTGCTGCTCGTGCGCCTGGCGCGGGCCCGCTGACCAAAAGGGCGAGGTGCCACCAGTCAGTGGCAGCGCTCACGGGTGAATAGCTACCGCTTGCGGTGTGACCGCGCACTATAGGTGAGGATTCTTGCTCCCATGCGTCTCTTAGCAACGTTGCTATGTGTCGACAAGGGGAGGGGAGGACCCATGCGAAGCGTCGACGAGCGCGTCACGTCCGTGCGCAGGCGCGAACGGGGCAGGAGCCTCAAGACCCGCCTGCTGGGCATGGTGGGTGCCTGCGCCCTCGTCTGCCTTGCGCTGGTCCTGTCCGTCGTAGGCTCCGACGTCACGGCGCCTCCTTCGGCTGGGCAGGGCCTCTACGGCGCATCCATCTTTGGCGAGACGGTCGGAGGCTATGTGCTCGTGGCCATCGTGTCGTTCATTGCGGCCTCGACTCTCACGCTCGCTTGCCTGCGCCATCGCGCACACCGCGACAAGACGCCCCTTCCCGTCAATCAAGAAAACGATGCCCCGAGCCCTGTTGATTCTCGTCCCGACCTGGTCCCCACGACGAAGGAGAGATAACCAGCGATGAAGAAGACCGAAGAGCAGCACGTAGAAGAGACTACCGCAATCGCTCTATCACAGCCCCGCAGCATCTCCCGTCGTGGGCTTCTGCGGGCGGCGGCATCGGCAGTCACCATGGGGGCGATACAGCTGCTCCCCTTGATTGAGGTACCTGGACAGGAGGAGCCGGTGGCAGGCTTCCTCAGGTCCAAGACCGCACTTGCGGCCGAGGAGAGCTTCGTCATCACCATCGTGAGCAAGACGGAGATCGGCATCAACGTCGTCGACGTCGCCAACAACAACGAGCCAGTCGAGGGCGCCACGGTCACCATCACCTCGCGCTTCCCCAAGGCCAAGGTGAAGTCTCGCTCCGCCGTCACAGGAGAGGACTTCGACGATCCGGAGGACAGGGGAAAGGTCATCATCGACATTGCCGACCTTGCGGAGACCGATGATGACGGCAATCCCCTCAACGGTCGCTACGAGTTCAACGGCTCCATCTCGGTCAAGCGCGCGGAGGCCCGCGGCGTCACCGCCATGCGCGACTTTTCCACGGGCCTCATGCGCATCAAGGGTGCGACTGCCCTCGAGGTCTCCACGCACGAGATGGACGAGCTCCAGATCTATCCCGAGCGCATCACCTTCAACGACTGGGACATGCACTACACCGTCCCGACGTTCTGGCGCAGCGCCGTCAATTCGGAGAAGCAGACCATCCTGATCCGCTTTGCGGGATGCTCGGGCGATGTGGACGTGAGCATTTCCGACCACGAGGTAGGAAACTGGCCTCGGACCACAAAGGGCGAGCTTACGGCCAAGGCGACCTATGACGACGAGTCGGGCTACTACGTCGCGAAGTTCGAGGGGCGGTTCCTCTGCACGGACAAGTCCAAGAACGAGAACCTTGGCATCCTCGACGACAAGCTCAAGATTGACTTCGCCTACACCTATGGTGACACCACGTACCACACCTATCAGGAACTGTGCACCAAGGAAGCTCCCATTGACACCGTGACCGAGGTGGACTCCATCGATCCCCTCAGCCTCGCCGTGGACTCGTTTGACTTCCCAAAGGACTGGCCGTTCATAGGTGGTGCCAAGATAGGGCTAAAGACGCCGGACATTCCCTTCCGCATATCCGCGTCCCCCACACGCGTCACGCTCGGTGTCAACCTTGGTGATTCCCTGCTCAAGAAGGACAACGGCCAGCCTAAGACTCAGCCCCAAGAGATCGAGATGGACCCCATCGGAGAGATTGAGGACGAGGCCGACGACGAACGCGCCAGCGAGCAAGCTGACACCGAGAACGCCATCGCGAACAAGGACGTCGGCATGGGCGGGTCGGATGGTCCTTCGGGCAAGAAGAGCATGTTCGCGAGGAAGCCGCTCTTCAAGAAGATCGAGATCAACGGCGGCTTCGAGGGCTACCTCACGCTTGACTGGGCAGGTATGATGAAGGACCCCAAGCAGGGCTATCTCGTCAAGCACTTCGATGGCGCCCTGCTCGTCGGACTCGGGTTCTCCGTCAAGGGCACCATCGTCGAGCAGTTCACGGCCCTCTACATCCCGTGCTACGTGGCCCTGTCGCTGGAATTCTCCATGCAGACGTCGATTCAGGCCAAGGCGAGCATCATAACCGAGTCGACAGCCGTCGAGCTTCCGATGAAGGACACGCGGTTCGACTTCGACGTTGCCGCGCCGGTCTTCAACATCGCGCTGGTAGGTACCCTCACGCTTGGCATCGGCGTGCACGACGTCTGCTCGGCCGGCGCTTCCGGTGTCGGAACGCTGCAGCTCTACATTGCGGCACTCTCCAAGAAGATGATCGCGGAGGGCCATGACGTCCCCCATGTGGTCTTCGGCGGGAAGTTCGTGGTGGAGGTCTTCTTCCAAGCCCTCTGCTTGAAGTTCTCCAAGGTCGTCTGGAGCAAGGAGAAGAAGCGGATCTGGGACAGCTGGCCCGACCCGTCGTCCTCCGAGCTTACGGGCGAGGAGGCCTTTGGCGAGTACGAGCCACGCTTCAGGCTCAGGCAGCCGAACGGGCCTCTGCGGCATACGGCCGTCTATGGCATCGGTGGGGACGGGCAACCGCTTCTTCTTGCCGGCGTGGGCGACAGCATCTACGAGAACATGCAGATCGTGACCGAGGCGGACGACCTCATCAAGACGATTGAGTTCGAGGGTGAGGCCATAGAGGGAGGCATTGCCGACGAGTCTGCTGACTACGTGCGGCCCGAGGTCAAGGAGGACACGTCGCCAGCGTTTATCAGGCAGGAGGACGGGAGCTACAAGATCGAGCTCGTGAGCCGAAAGGGCGCCGTCACGCTGGTCCTTCCAGAGAAGAACGAGGACGCCGACCTCAAGCCTCAGGCAGAAGAGTCTGAGGAGCTCGAGGAGGCGGAGGAGCTCGAGGTGCAGGACGTCCAGGCTGAAACCTCACAAGAAGCTGGTGAGGAAACCCAGGTCGAAGAGGTCGAAGGCTCCGACGACACCTCCCTTCTCGAGCAGGAAGGCCTTGAGGCCTTGGCGACCTCTGCGGTCGTCGGCGAGGTGCTGGAGGGTGAGCCCGTGGAGGGTGAGCTCGTTGAAGTTGCAGCCGATGAGGAGGTCGCTGTCGAGCCGATGGCTGTGGGAGATGAGGCGGTTGCCGATGAGCTGCCCTCATCCGACGTGTCCGAGGCTGCGGAACCGCTGGTGGCGCCTGACCCTGAGGCTGAGGTCGAGGCTCCTGCCGAGCTCGAGGTCTCGGCAGAGCCCGAGCCCGAACCCGAGCCCGAACCCGAGCTCGAGGCCCAGGCAGAGCCCGAGCCAGAACCCGAGCACACCTTGGGTGAGAGCTACTGGAAGAACCCAGGCCTCGGCTTTGCCGAGCCGGTCACCCTCGAGTCCAACTACACCTCCGTTGCGAATGCCGAGTACCCGACACCAAGCTACTCGATCCCGGAGAGCGGCGTCGCGGGCTTCGCGGCAAACGGCGGCATCACGCCGACCGTGGACGTCGTCATCAACAATGGCGTGTTCAGCGACCCGCGCCAGCGCGTGGTGACGATCGCTGGCGTTCCCTACCTGTTCCGCATCCTTACGGTCAAGCTCAAGACCCCTGATGACAAGGTCGTGTACCGGAGCCGACTGGCCGCATCGAAGTACAAATTCGATGAGCAGGCCTGGGGCACCCCCAAGGTCATCAACTTCACGTGCGATACGGGCGACCTCTCCCGCTACAAGATCTTCGACTACGACTTCGACCTCGTCGTCAGGCCCGAGGGGGCCACGTGGTACAGGGGGTCTACAGTAGCCATCCTCATGACCGGCGGCCTGAGGCCTTACGGCGACTCCTCGAGCGTCTACGACATCTTCGCCACTCCCACAATCACGGTGCTCTTCCTCGACGCGAACCTCAACGTGGTCACGCGTCATGTGCGTCGCGCCGATGCCTATCTTGGGAGCGACCTTCTGCACATGGTCCACTGCCCGCACATCGTGGATCGCTTCACTCCCGACGGGAGCTCCGGCGTCTTCGCGTTCACGTTCGTCCACCGCAGCGCCTCCAACCCGATGCTGCTCATGACCGACGACCCGAGCGTGAAGGTCGCCTTCACCGTCGGGACATGCGCCTCACTGCCGGACATGAAGTCCTTCGACCCGCAGGTCGGCGTCGCCCAGGAGATAAGCCCGACCGTCTGCGAGGTCAAGATGGTGGTGGGCAAGGCGCTAGGCGAGATCCAGCAGAGCGTCTCACTCCTCATGCTCTACACGCAGGGCTACGAGGTCTTCACGGCCTACATCAAGGAGAACGAGTCCTTCAGCGACATCCACTACACCAAGAACATAACCAACACGAGTGACTCCCTGCCCGGCCTCGTGGCATGGCCGGGACACAGCTCGTTCCTCTATACGCGCCCGTCTGTGGGGGACGACCCGAACCCGCACCTGTACGAGGGCTCCTTCGACCTCACGGCATCGGGCGCATCCACCCTCACCGAACAGAGGGTTGACCTCGAGGGCTTCAAGGGCACCGCGTTCGGTGTCAGCTCGAGCGGCAACTACATCTTCTGCATCGAGAACCGCGACGGCTGGGCGGGCGACGAGATTGACGATGCCACCGGCAAGAGCACTGGCTCGACCACGAAGACGATCAACCGCATCAGGGCGTCCAAGTACGTCGGCGACAAGTTCTGCGAGGACTTTGTCTTCTGCGAGCTCGACCACCCGGTGGACACCCTCGAGGCCATGACGCTCAACGGCGACGCGAACACCTTCATCGCAAGCGAGATCATCGACGCCGAACACAGCGTGGCGCGCATGCACTACATCGCGGTCCCGCACTGCTTCGCGTCCACCGTCGAGTCGTTCAGGACGCTCGACGACTTCGCGCTGGCTGGCAAGCCCTGTACCTTCAAGATGACCGTCCGCAACCACGGCAACATGATCATCAGGGGCTTCTCGGTGGACTTCATCGACCTCGACGACCACGACAAGGTCATCGCCACGGTGAAGGTGGGCGAGATCAAGCCGAGCCAGATCATGGTGGGCATCGAGAACTACGACTGGCTGAAACCCGGCCAGGAGAGCGACGAGGGAGCGTATCACCTCTCAGAGGCGCTGAAGGATGGTGCCCTCATGCCTGGTGCCGCGCTGACCTATCCGGTCACCTTCCCCATCCCCGAGGCTTGGGGTGAGAAGAAGCCGAACGAGAAGCACGCGACGAGAAACGTCCACCTGCACATCCACGACGCCTGGGGTGAGGACTACTCGCTTCAGGTGATGGATGACGGCGGAGGGCATCGGTTCGTGGAGCCGATCACCAACGACATGCACTTTGCCGCTCCGCTTCTCGGCGGCACTGACGGCGTGCTGACCCTCCATGTCGCCGAGGGCAAGGGCAACTTCTACGACCCTGAGGAGCGCTGGGAGAAGAACAAGAAGGACGATGACCATGGCGGCGGGGGAGACTCGGGCGGCGGTGGCGGCAGGCTTCCCAAGACCGATGACCCCTACCGTCCCGGGACTGCGCTCGGGCTTGCCCTTGGTGGCGTCGGATCGCTGCTCATGGGTTATTCGGCGAGAAGGCTAGCCGTCGAGCAGGAGGAGGCCGAGGCGCGCGGCCGCAAGTAACTAGGTGAGAGGCTCCGTCGGAGCACCTGCCGAAGAAGATGCCGTGGGCTCTTGAGACCATCCCAAGAGCCCAGAGACGACTAGGGGAGGGGCATGACGCCTGGTTCGTTGACAATGACAGCACTTGGGGCGAGAAGGCGTGGCGCGCGGCTCGTGGCTGTCGTCGTGACCCTCCTGTTCTGCCTCGTGTGGCTTGTCTTGGGCGGCTCTCGCAGGGCGTGTGCGGATTCCTACGTCAGCGAGGATGGCAACTGGACCTACGAGCTTGACGCGGACGGCAATGCCACCATCACCGACTACCTGGGGTTTGACTCGACAGTCGTCATCCCTCCGGACTATGAATCCGGCACGATCGACGGTCATCCCGTCGTGGCTGTCGGGGACGATGCGCTCTTTGACGACAAGACCGTCGAGGAGCTTTGGCTCTACGACCCCGTGGTGAGCTTGGGCGGCATGGCCTTCTATGGCTGCTCGTCGCTCAAGGAGGTGTACTTCAACTGCGATGGCCTGACGGAGATTCCGGCCTACTGTTTTTATGGCTGCTCAAGCCTTGAGAGCATCTCCATCCCGGGAAACGTCAAGCATATTGGAAATGGTGCCTTCGAGGGTTGTGCGTCGCTCTCTGACGTCTCGTTTCTCGTGGGGTCTGAAAGCAAAGGTCTCACAATCGACGCCAGAGCCTTCGCCGGATGC
>JAFUBJ010000105.1 GCA_017460265.1 Atopobiaceae bacterium
ATTGCAATGGACAAATCGATTACGAGTGGTAAGCGGTGGTACAAAGCTGTTGCTTGGTACGCCCTTTCTCGGACTAATTGCTCCTTTGAACGCCCCGCGAATGGTATGAAATAGAAAGTGAACGTATGGAAGATGGGCTTTTTGCCTTACGCAACCGCAATCGGTCACTGTGGTGTTGCCCGGGATTGATGCCTTGTAACTCCACGACCTGCTCGTTTCTTTGAAGGTTTGATTAATGGTCAGCTAAGTGATAGATGGCTGCCAGCTACCTGCAGCATCTCGCGAGCGGCAGATGAGGTGTCGCTCTACGCTATTGCTATGAACATCATCATTACCGACATAGACGCAATCAGAGTGCATCGCTTGGCGCGAACTCCTGACGCACTGTTTCGACTCGTTCCCTTCTACGAGGAAGTTGCCTCAGGACCGTTTCACACGAGGAAAGACTATGTTCAACAGGTGCTCCCTACACTTGAAGGCTTGGGTCTTGCCCTATCTGGGCAGCCTCTGCACGTATATGTCTCGAATCCAAATTACAGGACAAGGTTTCCAGAGCTCATAGCCAAGGTGAAGGCTGGATATCTCCCGATGGGATCGTTTTGGAAAGTTGTTCCAAAAGATATCGAGGTTGCTCACGCGATGCAGGAGTCGGGCTTGGCGGTCTTTGTTGACAGCCCCGAACTATGCGTCGTTACACGCGCGGCGGCATCGCTATGCGGAGGCGCAAAGGCGAAGTGCAGGATATACCCTTTGGCGAAGGCCATGGCTCTGGCAGCAGAGTTCTGTGGCTTCTTCTCGATGAACCCCTTCGATCCAGCAAGAGGGGAGTGTCTCTACGATATTCCTCCAATAATCACCGCCGAGGCGTTGCGGGAATACGTAACGCGAGCACAGAATATCAGTGGGCTCGTGGTGGCTCGAGAAGCTGCTCGTCATGTGGTCGATAGATTTGGATCAATACGTGAGGTCGCCCTCTATGCTTGCTTGGTGCTGAGACCGGGACTGGGCGGGCTTCATCTGGAAAAACCCGACGTCAACGCTCCCTTGAAGCTGAAGGACAAGCAGCTCGCGCTCATCAAACATGAATCAATTACTCCAGACCTCTACTGGCTCATATACAAGCTGGTCCTTGAGTATGACGGCTCCGATCACTATACCGAGGACGGAGCGTATGAAGACAAGAGGCGCGTCTTTGACTACCAGGCGCTTGGGCTGACGGTCATACCGGTGACATCGGAAGACCTTTCTAATCGAAAGGCCTTGGAGAAGCTGTTCAAGATTATCGTCAGGCAAATGGTTAAGGTGGACGGAGAAAAGCTTGCGCATCGTATCAGGACCACGCTTCGTAACGAGGGCTATTGTGATTGCAGAGAGCTGCTCCTGAGTGCAATCCTTGCCGTTGAGTAGGGATACTTTTGGAGTCCCACTTTCGCGGCATACTATTTGTCATTCTGCAACAAAGGGGGTCTGGGAAGTGCGATTCGGCATGGTATTCGTCTTCCTGCAACGCGGATTGAGGCTTCGTGGAGCAGCGGTGTCCAAATCGTGTTGCAGGAAGACGAATACCATGCCGAAGCAGACGCCGATGGAACTCCGTGTTGCACGAAGACAAATAGCATGCCGGAAACAACAGGCTTGTCGTTTATGCGATGCCGAGCGAGTGGTAGGTCGGGTCGTGCAGCTTCTGCAGGCAGATGGCCATCTCGCCCAGGTAGACACGCTCGATGTAGTCGTCAACCACATAAAGCGGCGGAACATGTTCGGGCGGGAAGATCTCGCAAAGCGCATCGTGCATCTTGTCCATGTCATCGACGGTGTCAACGCCCAGGTAGATGGCCTCGGGAGCCGTAAGCGCTATGCTCACGGTAGCCACGTTCTTGGCAATCTGGAAAAGGCCCTCTTCGGTCCAGAGCGCGTCATCGTAGGGTGAATCCAGCTTAAGAAGACTCTCGTAGTAGCGAGGCTCTCCGGCCAGGTTGCCGCGCCCCTTGAGAAGGCGCCCGTCGATGATGGTGCCAAGGCCGCCCGCGGCATGGCCAAAGGCGTGACGGAAGAACACCAGGTTCTCGTATTTGTCCTGGCTGACGTAGCATCCCACGGCGGCGGCGTTGCAGTTGTTGTCTACGTAGGTCTTGATGCCAAAGCGCCCCTCGATGTGTCCGCGCAGGTCATGGGTGCCCTCGACGATGCCCTCCAGCGTCACGGTTCCGCGATAGGCCACGCCGGGCACGGCAATGCCCACGGCGTCCAGGTTGTCAATTGTCACCCCGCGACCCGGCAGCGTCTCGATGAGGTCCTCGATGTCGCGGAAGTCAAGCCGCGGCTTGCGTACGGCACCTTCGCTTTCAATGGTGCCGTGGTCAAACACCCGATACCCCAGGCGCGAATAGTCGCGCAAGGTGAAAAGCGTAATGATAAGGATGCGACGGTCGTTGGCCAGATCGCGTGCCGAACGAAGGTTGTTGTGCCGCTCGTCGGTGGCCTGCACGTCGTGCAGCGCATGCATTACCAGCTGCAGCGCGGCGGCGGCGTCAAAGCTGCCAAAGACCTTGCCTGGAATCTCGAAGACCACGGCGTCGGGGTGCGCCTCCATGAGCTTCTGACGCATGTGGCTCACCTGGGGAGCCAGAAGCACGGCCGCCCAGTTGCCGCCCGGCTGGAGCGCCTCGCTCACCGGCATGGCCGTGAAGTCGTAGTCCAGCGAAAGGGCAATCGCAACGTCGCCCATCTTCGAGGCAAACAGCGTGGTGGTAAGGGCGGAGGTGCAGCACAGAAGCACATGCGTGGCCTGCTGCTCGTTTTCGCTCTCGAGCGCCTCGACCATCTCCTCAAACAGCTCCTTCGCGCGCTCGAGGTCGTCAAGAAGCACGTGCAGGAAGAAGATGGCCTCGTTATCAAGGTGGCGGACGATGCGGTATTCGGCAATCTCCTCGTTGCCGTCCAGGCCGGGATAGATGTTGACCTCTGCCGTCACGGTCATCATCTTGACGCGCATGTGGTTGGCGTCGATGGCCGTCGGGACAACCCCGTTGACACGTTGGGTAAGCACCCACTTTCTGAACTTCGTGCCAATCGTTGACATAGTTCCATCCTTGCCCGAGCTCAAACATCTCCTACCATGCTACGTCATATGAAGTGTCAGGGACGTTAACCATTGCTCTGCGGTGCGCATCAATCGAGAAATGCACAGCTTCAAAACGCGAAGACGCCCGCGGCAGGCACGTGCCACGGGCGTCGCGAAGCAGCGAAAGCAACGAAAAGCAGCCAGAGCCTAGATCAGGCCGATGTGTTTGAAGGCGTTGTACAGGCCGTCCTCGTCCACGTCGTCGGTGATGTAGTCAGCGGCCGCCTTGATCTCGGGGCCGCCGTTGCCCATGGCCACGTTGAAGGCGCAAAGCTCAAACATGGAAAGGTCGATCTTGGCGTCGCCGAAGGAGATGGTGTCGGCCTGGTCGGCGCCAAGGTGCTCAAGCAGCACCTCGATGGCGTGCTTCTTGGTGATGCCCTTGGGGCCCAGGTCGCCAAAGAGCGCCTGCTCGTCCTTGCCGCCCCAGGTGTTGGCCTCCATGTCGGGGAACTCGGTGCGGGAGTCAACGTGGTCCTGGTAGCTGGACAGGATGAAGCTCACCTTGTTGACGTCGTCGCGGTACAGGTCGTCGGTGCGAATCATCGAGTTGACGACGTTCTGGCCAGCGGCCTTGGCGGCCTCCTCGGTGGCACCCTTGCCCATGGCGTACTTGTACATGACGGCCGGCGCCTGCTCAACAAACCAGCTGTTGATGTACATGCCGCTGTTGGCCTCAAGATAGAAGCCCAGATGACGCTCGTTGCACCAGTCAACGATGTGCTTGACCTGCTCGACGGTGAGCGCCTGATGCATGACGACCTGGCCGTCATCCTCAACGTAGCCGCCGTTGGCGCCAATCATGCCGTCAAGCTCGGGCAGGTCGCGCTGCTCGATCTCTGCCTTGGAGCAGCCGGTGCACAGGTACACCTTGTGGCCGTTGGCACGGGCGAGCTCGACGGCCTTGGCCGCCGACTCGGGGCAGACGGCATCGTAGTTAATGAGGGTGCCGTCCACGTCCAAAAACACGATCTTGCTCATGACAATCCTTTCGCTTAGCAGTGACCATCGCTTGTCATGCTAACATGACTTGGTTAGTTGCAGGGGGAAGATACCAACGTCAGGCAATGAGGGGGAGACTGACATGGCTGCCAACAACAATGGGTGGAACTCCTTCATGCAGAGCAAGCAGGCGCGCATCATCCTTAACGGGTTCTGCGCGGCCATCTGCGCCGTCTATACGTTTGACGCGGTCCGCGAGTTGTTGAGCGGCGGAAACGCCATGCTCATCGAGCAAATTGGCCAAGGACCGTACACTGCGCTGACAGTCGTTCGCGGCCTGGTGTGTGCGTGGGTCGCCTTCGTCTTTGGTCGCATGACGTACAAGACCTTCATGGAGAAGGACGACGACAGGCGCTAGGCCTGTGGCGCCACGCGCTCCAGATGCGCCTGGATGCGGTTGACCAGCATGTCAAGCGCCACCAGGTTCTGCCCGCCCGTGGGGATGATGATGTCCGCATAGCGCTTTGAGGGCTCGACGAAGGCCTCGTGCATGGGCTTGACCGTAGTCAGGTACTGGTTGATGACGCTTTCTAGGTTGCGTCCACGCTCCTGCACGTCTCGCAGGATGCGGCGCAGGATGCGCACGTCGGCGTCGGCGTCCACAAAGACCTTCACGTCCATGAGGTCTCGCAGCTCGGAGTGGGCAAAGATGACGATGCCCTCCACGATGATGACGCGAGAAGGGCGCACCGTGGTGGTGCGGTCGGTGCGGTCGTAGGTCGTGAAGTCATACGCCGGCACCTCGACCGACTCGCCGCGGCGCAGGGCGGCCAGGTGCTCCACCAGAAGCTCGGTCTCGTATGCGTCGGGATGGTCGTAGTTGAGCAGCGTGCGCTCCTCGTAGGTCATCTCGTGATGTGCGCGGTAGTAGTTGTCGTGGGTGATGACGGTGACCTCGTCCCCCAGGCGCTCGGAAATCTGCTCCGTGATGGTGGTCTTCCCGCTGCCTGTCCCGCCCGCGATGCCTATGACCATGATGTCGCCCATAGTCGATGCCCCCTCGCCGCTTGCCAAACGCTGCATCCACCGTCCATTGTGACGCAAGTTGTCGTACCCTTTTCATGACAATGCTGCCCAACGGAGATGAGGGGGAGTCACATGGGTGTCTATCTCGACCGCGCCAAGGAGCTCAGAAAGATTGCGAGCCCCCACTACAACTGCGCCCAAGCCGTTCTCGTGCCCTTTGCCGAGCGCAGCGACATGGGAGGCGAACAGGCCTATGCCGTGGCGCAGGCATTTGGTCGCGGCATGCAGTCGGGCGGCGTCTGCGGTGCCTGCGTGGGAGCCCTCATGGCCCTGGGCGTCGAGGGGCTGGCAGACCCCAAGACGACATCCGGCCTCGTGCGCACGATGAAGGAAAACCACGGCGGCGTGATAACGTGTGCCGAGCTGCTGCGCCGCTGCGCCGAGGCGGGCCAGGACCGTCACGTCCATTGTGACGGCATGGTGTTCGAGGGTGTGTCTCTTGTGGAGGAGCTGCTTGGGGCTCAGTGAGACAGGCGCTGCATGTGACCCAATGAAACGATACCCCTCGCAGATAGCATGATTGACCACACCAAAGACGTGCTGATACCTTGTCATATGACTGTCTGTATTTTCTTG
>JAFUBJ010000106.1 GCA_017460265.1 Atopobiaceae bacterium
CAAAGGGTAACTTCCAGGCCGCCGGCCAGCTCCAGGTCATCTACGGCACCGGCACCGTCAACAAGGTCTTCGACGAGTTCTGCGCGCAGGGCAACATCAAGGCAGGCTCCACCGACGACGCCAAGGCCGCCGCAGCCGCCAAGGGCAACCCAATCCAGCGCGCCACCAAGGCCCTGGGTGACGTCTTCGTCCCCATCATCCCCGCCATCGTGGCCTCCGGCCTTCTCATGGGTCTCACTGAGGGAATCAATCGTGCCATGGGTGGCGCCCTCGACCTCAATCCTTGGTACGTCCTTATTCACACGTTCTCTAACGCTTCGTTCGTCTTCCTGCAGATTCTCATCGGCTTCTCGGCTGCCCGCGTCTTTGGCGGCAACGAGTTCCTCGGTGGCGTCATCGGCATGATCATGAACCACACCGGCCTCATGAACGCCTGGTCCATCCCCGGCTCCCTTGGCTCCCTCATCGTCGGGTCCCAGGCTGCGGCTGACACCCTTGGCCTCGCCAGCGCCTCCGAGGCGACGGCTGGTGCCATCATGGCCGCCAACTACCTGCCGCAGGTTGCCCTCATCCCGGGCGTCCCCCTGCTGGGCGCTGTCCCGCTGCAGGGCTATCAGGGACACGTCATCCCCGTCGTGGTCGCCGTTTGGCTGATGTGCCAGATCGAGAAGTGGCTGCACGAGCATGTGCCTGACATGTTCGACCTCTTCGTCACCCCGCTCTGCACCGTTCTGGCCACCGGCCTTGCCACCATGGTCGTCATCGGCCCGATCTTCTCTTGGGTCGAGGAAGGCGTCATGGCGTTCTTCTCGTTCCTGCTGGGCATCCCGTTCGGCCTGGGCGGCGCGCTGGCTGGCGCCATCTACCCGCTGACGGTCGTTCTTGGTGTTCACCACATGTTCAACGCGCTTGAGGCTGGTCTTGTGGCCGCCGGCGCCGACAACTTCAACCCCATCATCTCTGCTGCCAACGTTGCTCAGGGTGCCGCCTGCCTGGCCGTCTTCGTGAAGACCGCCTCCGCCAAGAAGAAGGGCCTCGCCCTCCCGTCCGGCATCTCCTCGCTCCTCGGCATCACCGAGCCCGCCATCTACGGCGTTAACCTTCCTGCCGTCAAGCCGTTCATCGGCGCCATCTGCGGCGCTGCTGCAGGCGGCATGATCTCCGCTTGGCTCGGCCTGTACTCCATCGCTTACGGCATCACCGGTATCTTCGGCTACCTGATCACCTCTGATCCCATCAAGTACACCATCGTCATCGCCGTGGCCTTTGCCGTGTCCTTCGCCGTCACCTTCATCCTGTACTCTGACGACGAGAAGACCAAGGCCGCTGCCGCTCGCGAGGCCGCCAAGGCCGCCGCTCCTGCAACCCCTGAGCAGATCGACGCCGTTTCTGAGGCTGGCGTGCTTGCTTCCCCGATGACCGGTGAGGCCAAGGCCATGTCCGATGCTCCTGACGCCATGTTCGCCTCTGGCGCCATGGGTGGCGGCGCGGTCATCTTCCCGACCGACGGCGCTTGCTACGCTCCCTTCGACGGCATGGTGACGATGCTCTTCGACACCAAGCATGCCGTGGGCATCGTCTCTAATGACGGCACCGAGGTGCTGATCCACATTGGTGTTGACACCGTCGAGCTCGGTGGCGCTCCGTTCACCGCTCATGTCGCCGCCAACGACACCGTCAAGGCTGGCCAGCTCCTCATCGAGGCCGACCTCGACGCCATCACCGAGGCTGGCAAGCCGACGGCCACCATGGTCATCGTCACCAACACCGACGACTACGCCTCCGTCGATCCTGTCATTGGCCCGATCACCGCTGGCGCCAAGCTCGTCGAGTGCAAGAAGTAGTTTCATAGCTTCATAGCACGTCTTGAGGGTGGCTGCTTCGGCAGCCGCCCTTTTTGTTGGACGCAGTTGCGCTCTCCGTTCGCCCATCCGGACGTTGCGGGGCCAAGTAGCGCAGGGGACGTAGGTTTCTGTCAGCTACTGTTTGCACGCAACTCAAAGACGGAGTGCCCCTATGGTCTCTCTGCAGGCAGTTGCGTGCATTCCCCCGGGACTCCAACTGGCCCTTCGTCGCCGGCGCTGCACGCAACCGCCGCTAGGTCGACCAAAAGGCGCGCCACGCTGCGGTTGCGTGCAACAGCGTGGCCTGGCTGCTCAGACGTTAGGGAAAGGACACACATTTTGTCCTATGGGCCTTGCCTGAGGTCCTATATTGTTATAAATGGTTATAGATACGATCACAGGGAGATCCGCTATGCAGGAAGACATTCGGGGCGTATCAACGCTGATGCTCATCTTTGGGCTCGTGCTTCTTGCCTACGGCGCGCTGATCTATACGACAGGCAACAAGGATCTGCTGCCCATGCGTGCCCAGCATTCCGTGCGCACAAAGGATGACGTGCGGGTAGTTGGCAAGTACACAGCCATCGTCGGAGCGATCATTGCTACGCTCGCCGGAGTAGCGTTCCTTTTGGGCACCTAGCAAAAGGACATCACACTTACTTCAGCAAATGGCAACCACCAAAGCGGGATAGCAGAGGTGTTTGTCCCTGTGTGTAAGTAATGGACCCTTTTGGTGTGATAGCCGCATTGCATGAGACAGGCACTCGAAAAGCGGCCTATAATACAGCGTCATCACGTTTTGTGAACCTGAGAAAGGATGGACATGGATAGCGAAAAGAAGCTTGTCCCTAGCTTTTGGCGCATCATCGCCATTGCTGCGCTTTGCTGCTGTGCGCTCCTCTGCGCAATGAACTTCTCCAAGCCAGCAACACAGAACACCGGCATCGTGGCATCTGGAACCGAGGAGGGCAAGACCGAGGAAGGCACCACCGAAGGCGCTGGCCTTGATCTCGTCACCGACGACGAGGATCCCCTGAGCCTCTGGACCGAAGACTCTGCTGCCAAGCAGGCACTCATCGACTACGTCACCGCCGTCACCGACGAGTCCTCCCCCGACTTTATCCCTGCCGAGGACCGTATCGCCACCTTTGACGTGGACGGCACGCTCATCAACGAGACCGACCCCAACTACTTCGACTACACGCTGCTCGTGCATCGCGTGCTCGAGGACCCCAACTACATCGACAAGGCCTCTGACTTCGAGAAGGCCACGGCCAACAAGATCGTGGACCAGAACGAGAACGGCACCAAGTACGACGAGCTGCCCGTCGAACACGGCCAGTCCGTTGCCAGCGCCTTCAAGGGCATGACCGTGGACGAGTTCTATGACTACGTGCACACCTTTGCCGAGACCGACATGCCCAGCTATGAGGGCATGAAGCGCGGCGAGGCCTTCTATGCGCCCATGGTGCAGGTCGTCCAGTACCTGCAGGCCAACGGCTTTGACGTCTACATGATGTCCGGCACCGACCGCCTCATCATGCGCGGCCTCTTCAGCTCCGAGCTCTGCCCGCTTGACATTCCTCTCGACCACATCCTTGGCTCCGACGAGTCGCTGGTTGGCTCCAACCAGGGTGAGTCCGATGGCCTTGACTACACCTTTGGCCAGGACGAGCAGCTGGTCCTGGGTGGAGAGTTCCTCATGAAGACTCTCAAGGAGAACAAGGTCTACATCATCCAGCGTGAGGTTGCCAAGCAGCCGGTGCTCTCCTTTGGCAACAGCTCGGGCGACTTCGCCATGGACAACTACGCGCTGAGCAACCCCAACTACAAGTCCACCGCCTTCCAGCTGTGCTGCGACGACCTCGCACGTGAGAACGGCAACGAGGAGAAGGCCGCCAAGATGGCCGAGCAGTGCCAGGAGAATGGCTATGTTGCCGTCTCCATGAAGAACGACTGGACCACCATCTATCCCGAGGGCGTTGTCTACACCGGTGCTGAGGAGGCTGTCGCCGAGGCTGCGTAGGCAAAGCACCCTTCATAGAGACTGCTCATCAGCCTGACACTTAGGGCCACCTGCACATGCGGGTGGCCCTTTTGCTCACAGCGCGTCTTTCCGTCAACCTACGACCAGTCACGACCTTGGATACTTGTCCTTGTCAACGATGGGTGGCCACGTAATCATGCCATAGGGCTTCACCTGGCAAAACATGGCGTTGCCGATGGGAGGCCTCCTGATGGCCGCTCGGATTCCGCCCACCGCTGTCCAGGGATTGTCTGCCGTGCAGTCAAACACGTACGTGTTGTAGCCCTCAACGCCCACAAAGGTGTAGCGAGGCTCCTCAACTTCAGACGCATACTGCAACACGTACTCTTTGAAGACAGGATTAACCGGCTGAATAACAACCTTCATGCGCAAGCCCTCCCCAAATACCAACGTCTTTCAGCCCCTTCACGGCGCTGTATTATGGCAGCCCAAAGGGGACAGGTCGATAGCCCTCCCCGACCCTTTCACCTGCATTATTGCAAGCAAACGTCTTATCTCATCCTCACACTCAAACCTACCGCCAACTCCCCTATCATTCTCCCCGTGCTTTAGCTGCCTAAAGCAGCTGGCATCAAGGAGCCAGTCGGATAAGGAAGGGACAACCATGTTTTCAAAGATCCTCATGATGGCGGTGTTCATCGCGGGCGTCATCATCATCGGACTCCGTACGCGAAACCAGGCAGGAAGCGTCGAAGGCTTTGTTCTGGGCGGCCGCAACGTCGGCCCTTGGCTTTCTGCCTTTGCATATGGAACCAGCTACTTCTCTGCCGTCATCTTTGTGGGCTATGCAGGTCAGTTTGGTTGGAAGTACGGCATATCCGCCACGTGGATTGGCGTGGGAAACGCCTTCATCGGCAGCCTTCTTGCGTGGGTGGTGCTGGGGCGGCGCACGCGCATGATGACCCACCGCTTGGGTTCGGCAACCATGCCGCAGTTCTTTGGCTCCCGCTACGAGAGCGAGCCCCTGCGCGTGGCCTCCGCAGCCATCATCTTCGTCTTCCTCATCCCCTACACAGCATCCGTCTACAACGGCCTCTCGCGCCTCTTCGAGATGGCATTCGGCATTGACTACACGATCTGCATCATAGGGATGGCCATCGTGACGTGCGTCTATGTGGTCCTTGGCGGATACATGGCAACCGTCGTGAACGACTTTGTCCAGGGCATCGTCATGCTGTTGGGCATCATCGCCATCATTGGCGCGGTGCTTTCGGACAACGGTGGCTTTATGGCAGCCATCACCTCCCTCTCCCAGATTCCGGTCGAGGGGTCCGAAATGCAAGGTGCCCTGACGGGCTTCTTTGGCCCCGATCCCCTCAACCTACTGGGCGTGGTCATCCTCACGTCGCTCGGAACCTGGGGACTTCCCCAGATGGTCGGCAAGTTCTATGCCATCAAGAGCGACGAGGCGGTGCGCCAAGGCGCCATCATCTCCACCTTCTTTGCCGTCATCGTTGCCGGTGGCAGCTACTTCCTCGGTGGTTTCGGGCGCCTCTATGCTGACAAGGTCGCCTTCAATCCCTCAACGGGAGCCCCTGTCTACGACTCGGTCGTGCCCTCCATGCTCTCCACCCTTCCCGACCTGCTCATTGGCCTTGTGATTGTGCTGGTGCTCTCCGCGAGCATGTCCACGCTCTCGTCCTTGGTGCTCACCAGCTCGTCCACCCTCACCATCGACCTCATCAAGGGCCGCATCGTCAAGGAGATGGACGAGAAGTCCCAGCTGCTCTGCATGCGCACGCTGCTCGTTGTCTTCGTCGTGCTTTCCGCTGGCATCGCGCTTTGGCAGTACACCTCGCCCGTCAACTTTATTGCCCAGCTCATGGGCATCTCGTGGGGCGCGCTTGCCGGTGCCTTCCTGGGACCATTCCTCTGGGGCCTTTACAGCGCACGCGTCTCTCGTGCCTCCGTATGGGCAAGCTTCATCATCGGCGTGGGCCTCACCACCGCCAACATGTTCATCGGCTTCATCGCAAGCCCAGTGAACTGCGGCGCCATAGCCATGCTGCTCTCGCTCATCGTGGTGCCGCTTGTCAGCGCCTTCACACCTGCCGTGCCTTTTGAGCTCGACAAGGCACCCGAACCCCGGGCCCTGTAAGCCAGCAAACCTCGGCAGACAAGTCGGCCCCCGTCCCATAAGAGACGGGGGCCGACTATTTGAAAGACCGTTCGTTGGCAGCGGCTGTGCAGGAATCCTTGGCGTCAGCCCATCAGCCCAGTGACCACCGTCATCAACGCTATGGCCACGCCCACGATCGACTCGCCGCCCAGAAGGCCGGAGGCAACGATGACGCCCGTGTCGTCATGACCAAGCTCGCCCGTCTCTTCCTTGCCGCCCAGGAACTTGTCGTAGGCAAGCTTCACCAGGGCGCCAATCGGTGCGGAAAGAGACATGTAGAAGGGCAGGTAGACCCCCAGTCCGATCATCATCGAGGGAAGGCCGAGGCAGTAGAGCACAATGCCTGCAGCCACGCCCAGCACAAATGCCGGCACGCTGGGAATGCCGCTCACCATGGTCGCCACGACCGATGCCTGGGCAGAGACAAACAGCTGCCCCGGACCAAACGCGGCCGTTCCATAGGCGCCAGCCAACGCAGCCATGACCGCAACCGAGACAACCGATCCCAGAAGCGCGCCGATTGCCTGACCAACCCACATCTGACGAGGGTTGGTCCCAATGATCTGGCCCGTCTTGAAGTCGCTCATCACGTCTCCGCCCAGGCCGCATGCCACCGCGATGATGCCGGCGACAAAGAAGAGGCGCACCTGGTCGTGCTCGCCCAGCGCGGCAACGGCCAGAAGCACGATGAGGCCAAAGATCTCCATGGGGTCAATGCCCGTCTGGCCCACTGACTGTGCGCTCATGATGGTGGTGACCAGGCCCAAGACCATGATGACAGCCGTGGCGATGGGGCTCAGCCCCAGGCCAATGCACGCAATGAGCGCCGACCCTACCAGCAGAAAGCCCATCAGGCCCATGTCAGAGCGACGCAGGTCGGTCATGGCCGCGCCGTCAGACTGATTGCCACGGAGGAAACTCGCTGCCTTGGGAATGATGTCGCGGATGACTACACCAAGCCCCGACCCCATCATGAGACCCATGCCCAGGCTCGAGACGATTGCCTGCGCGGTAGCCAGGTCCCAAAGGCCAAACCCCGTACCGGCCATGATGATGCCCACGTTGCCCAAGAGCGCCCCGGCGAACCAGAACGCCACGGCAGCGCCGCCAACCAAGAAGCCGATGGAGAGCATCATGGGAGAGTTGTACAGACCAAAGGCCACGCCAGGAATGGGCAGCTGGCAGAGCATTGCGGGAATGATGCCCCACGCGTCGCGTGCAAGGCTCCACAGCCCGGCGAGCACCATGGACGATGCGAGCTTGATGCCCGTCGCACCTCCTGCCTGGCTTGCCTCGAGCGTCTGCGCGGCCGCAACGCCAATGGGATACTCGAGGTTGGATTCGTCGACAAAGCGCTTGCGGATAAGCGCCGTGCAGACCAAGCCCAGCAAGGTACCCGACAGCGCAACAAAGAGCATGTGGTACCAGGAAGAGCCACCCTCAAGCCCCAGCATCCAAATGCCAGGAATGGTAAACGCCAGGCCACCCGCCACCATGGAGCCTGCAGACATGATGATCTGCGTGACGTTTGCCTCGTTGAGGCTCTTGTGGCCAAACGCCCTCAGCAGCACCAGCGAGGTAATGGAAGTAAAGATGGTGGGCCAGGGAAGTGCGCCCATCTTGAGCGCCGTGTAGACCGATGACGCCGTGATGATGATGCAGCCGACGATGCCAATGACGATTCCCAGCGGACTCAGGCCGTTAGCCTCGGCTTCGGCATGCTTGTTCTCGTCCATAAACACCCTTCCTTTCTCGTGTCATGGATGAAGTCCGTTTGGTGTGTACCCCATAGCGTTCAGAAATGTTTGGACATGCACCCGTTTTTCAAAAAGGGAAACACTAGTCACACGGCCAACGCTCCATTATGAGAGCGACCCACTAACCGATGGCGGCACGAGCCCACCGAAATGGCCTTTGTTAAGCAGCCTTCGTTTCATATGCTCTTGAAAGCAGCATGTATGTCGCCACGGCTACACGCTAAACCTGCATAAGGAGAGAAGACATGAGGAAACCTCAAGCCACCATCAAGGCCCTGCTTGCCGCACTTGCGCTTGGCGTTGTCGTCGCAGCCATGCCCATCACGCTCAGCGCGTGCTCGGGAGGCTCCCGCGAAGCCCCCGCGGCAGAGGCTGAGGCCACCACCGATGCCGAGTCCACCGAGGAAGCCGTGGAAGAGGAGTCCGAGGCTAAGGAGGAGACCAAGAAGGACGCCTCCACCAAGCCCGAGAACGCTGCCGACGCAGGCTACATCGACCAGTATGGCAACATCACCATAAAGGCCATTGATGAGCTAAAATCCATGCGCATCGACAATGATCTTGAGTTTGCCTTGAACGTCATCAACCGCGACGGCAAGGGATACTTCTTCTCCATGGACAACAAGCGCTGGGAAAGCGAACACGGCTGGTTTGTCATGTACGACAAGAACGCCGAGAACCCACGTGATCCCGTAGGCTACGACCAAATTCAACTCGGCGCAGAGGTGGAAAATGGCGATCCCTACATCGCCGTGACCGCCGTTTCGAAGGCAGACTACCCCGACGCCAAGTCCGCTTACCTGGCTATCGCCGAAAGCCCGATGGACGGGTCAGAGCGCTCTGAGTTCACGGATGACGGTACGTGGGGCAAGGGCATTGTGTGGGGCAGCAACGACGTGTATTTCGTTCTCGTCGGTGACGGAGGGGACGTGTGGCACGTGGACATCATTCCCCAAAACGCCCTGGGTCAAGGTCTCTTCATTAGCGTCACGGGGCTCTCAAATCTTACGTATGTCGATGCCTACACCGAGTTGCCCGAAGGCACCGTCATCTAGCACGCTCCCCGTAAAGAGGGCTGCCACTCTCTCATCCAGAACCGCCAACCGAGGGGGTGGTCGCATATGCGGCCGCCCCCTCCCCTATGACGCTCCACGGTGTCATACTGAGAACGTTCTCACCTTGTCGAGAGGAGCCCTCCCATGCAGATGAACGTCAACCTCGATTACCGCCAGCACAACTGGAGGCTTGGCTTCCACCTCCAGGCGCCCACCGGCTGGCTCTCTGACCCCAACGGCCTTTGCCAGTTCAACGGCGAGTACCACATCTTCCACCAGTACGCTCCTCGCTGGCCGTGGGCCGGCCACGGCTGGGGCCACTGGACCACGCGCGACCTCATCCACTGGGAGTTCCACCGCGGCGCCATCATCCCCGAGATGGAGCTCGACATGAACGGCTCGTACTCAGGCAGCGCCGTGGTGCGCGACGGTGCCATGTGGTGCTACTACACCGGCAACGTCCTTGAGCCGGGCCACCCCAACTATGACTACGAGGGACGCCAGGCCAACGAGACGCTCATCATCAGCGAGGACGGCCGCACCTTTGGCGACCGCAAGCTGGTGCTGGACAACTCTGGCTATCCCGACTACTGCAGCTGCCACGTGCGCGACCCCAAGGTCTGGTGGCAGAACGACACGTGGAACATGCTGCTGGGCGCCCGCACCATGGACGACCACCCCGCCATGCTCCTCTACCAGAGCCCCGACGGCGTCAACGACTGGAAGCTCGCCGGCAGCTGCACCACCATCAGCGGCAAGCCGTTTGGCTACATGTGGGAGTGCCCCAACATCGTTACGCTGGGCGGCCGCGAGTTCTTCTTCGTGTGCCCGCAGGGCGTGCCCAGCCAGATGACCAAGTTCCAGAACAACTTCAACAGCGGCTACTTCCCCGTCGAAGGCACGGTCATCGACCTGCTTTCTGGCGACAAGGGCCTGATGGACGACGACGCGCCGTACGGCTGCATCGACGAGAACACCTTCGTGGAGCTTGACTACGGCTTTGACTTCTATGCGCCGCAGATCTTCACCGACGAGAAGGGCCGCCAAATCCTGGAGGGCTGGATGGGCCTGCCCGACATCGAGGGCCAGTACCAGGTGCCCACCTACGAGTGGCTGCACACGCTCACCTGGCTGCGCGAGCTGTCGCTCAACGAGGCCGGCAACATCTGCCAGTGGCCGCTGCCCGAGTACGACGCCCTGCACGGCGCTCGCGTGAACCTCACGCCAGAGGGATCCGTGGACAACGTGGGCAAGCTTGGCTCGTCCAACTACGACGCGCACGACATCGAGGGCGCCATCGGCGCGCGCTTTGCCAACGGCACCTGCGACCTCTTCCTCGAGGGCATCAAGGGCGAGGGCCGCATCCTCCTTAACGCCGACCTCGAGCTTGCCGTCATTGGCAACATGATCGAGCTTTCGTTCAAGGGCATCGCGGGCGGCTACCGCACCGTGCGCCGCCTGCCGCTGTCCGAGCTTTCCGCCGGCAAGCTCGAAAACCTGCGCATGGTGGTCGACACGAGCGCCGTTGAGATCTATGTCAACGGTGGCGAGAAGACCATGTCCACGCGCTGGTGGCCGCAGGAGATCACCAACCTGCGCGTGAGCTCAACCTTCAAGGCCGACGAGTCTTACGCATACGAGATGGGCCGCTTTGACTTTGGCAACATCTGCTAAGGGCAACATCTGCTAAAACGTATAGGTGGGCTGTCACACAACCCCTCCGCGCTCCCCTCGCGCCTGGCGCTCGAAAGGTTGCACGGAGGGGTTGTGTGACAGCATCCGTTCATCAGAGTGATTGCTGGCTGCCTTGTTCGTGTTGGGACTCGTTATGGAACGCTTGGTTTGCTTCGCCGTGGGATATCTGTGTGGGTCGTTTGTGACGGCTGAGGTTGTGGCGCGCATCTTTGCGCACAAGTCCATCTTCGAGCTGGGAGACGGCAACCCCGGCATGGCAAACGTGGGACACGAGCTGGGTACCAAGGTCGGCCTTATCTGCCTCGCGGGCGATATCCTCAAATGCGTGGCGGCAATAGTCATCTCACGCATGCTCTTCCCCGACCTGGGAAGCCTCGCCACCGGATGGGCGGGCCTCGGCGCCACGCTGGGCCACGTCTTCCCGTTTTGGCACCATTTCAAGGGAGGAAAGGGTGTCACGACCATCGCCACGACCGTCATCCTGCTCAATCCCCTGGTCGGAGCCATCGCGGCAGTCGTCGCACTCGTTACCATCATCCTTTCTGGCTATCTGAGCGTTGCCGCTGTCGTTTCCATGGCGTTCTGCGCCGTCATGATGGCGGTGAGCGGGCAGATGGAGCTCGCGCTCATCTACGCCCTCTTCATGCTGCTCACCCTGTACTGCCACGGGTCGAAGCTTCGTGGCATCAAGGATGGGAGCACCCACCGAGCGAGCATCTCCACCAAGTTCTGGGCCATGGTACAGGGCGGAAAGTAGGAAGCCGATGTTTGACGAGTTCAGGAAGGCAACCGACGCCGACTTTGACGCTGCCTGGCAGCTTTACGCAGACGTCTGCGCACAGATGCCCAACGACGACTACGGCCCCCACTGGAAGCTCGGAATCTTCCCGGCAGAGGAAGACGTCCGGGGTTACCTCGACCAAGGCCAGCTCTACCTTGGCTTCATTGACGGCAGGCTCGTCGCCGCCATGGCACTCACGGACTGCGATGACCTGCAGTATGCAGGCATGACCTGGCCAAGCGGGGCGCAGGGCGACGAGGCCTCGGTCATCCACCTCCTTGCGATTCACCCCAACACCCGCGGCATGCATCTGGGGGCAGCCCTTGTGCAGGAGGCAATCCGCCTCGCGCGAGAGATGGGCAAGAAGGCCATCCACCTGGACGTCTATCCCGGAAACCTCGCTGCCAGCCGCATCTACCTAGCAGCAGGCTTTTCCTATGTGGGCATGTATGAGTCCTACTACGAGGATACCGGCACCATGGCCTTCGAGATGTACGAACGCGTGCTGTAGTGCTACTCCAAGGGTGTAGCACTACGGATCGACGTTCCAGACGCAAGACATAGGCTCCGAAAGTGTGGCCAAGAGGTCTATCTGAAGCCAAAACTGCACAAAAGTTTTTGATGTCAATCAAACCAACAGCGGATTTGCAGAACTCACCAAAAGTTTTGTGCAGTTTATATTTTACTAACTGCACAAAACTATTTCTGTCTAAGGCATTTGCCCAGTTGCTGAATCTGACATCAAAAACTTTTGTGCAGTTTGGCAGTCCGCGGAATGCTTCTTCACGCAGGATCACGCATAAACAGGGGCGTCTCCCCTGCTTGCACAGCGCGTGCAAGCTCCTCCAGAGCCACGGCCATCCC
>JAFUBJ010000107.1 GCA_017460265.1 Atopobiaceae bacterium
CGGCTGATGTTGAGCGTCACGTCGGGGCTGTCCACCACGCCGCGGACATAGTTGTAGTGGTCAGGGAGCAGGTCGGCGCACTTCTCCTGAATCATGACGGTGGATGAGTAGAGTGCAAGGCCCTTCTCGTAGTCCTTGCTGTACAGGTCAAACGGCGCGCGCGAGGGGATGAACAGCAGCGCGTCGTAGGAGAGGGCACCCTCGGCGTGGAAGCTGATGGTGCGCGCCGGCTTCTCCCAGTCGTGGAACGTGGAGGTGTAGAACTCGTCGTAGTCGTCCTGCTCCACCTCTGAGCTGCGCTTCTTCCAGATGGGCGTCATGGAGTTGAGCGTCTCGAGCTCCTCGTAGCTCTCGTACTGCGGCGTGTAGTCGTCACCCGCATCCTCCGGCTTGGGCAGCTCGCGGCTCTTGGTGACCATCATCTGCACCGGGTGACGCACATAGTTGGAATAGCAACGCACCAGATCGCGCAGACCCCACTCGGAGAGGTACTTGTCGGGGCTGTCGTCGCCCTCCGCCTCGCGCAGATAGAGCGTAACGTCAGTGCCGTGGTCGTTCTCGCCGTCGCGCTCGCCGGGCTTGGCGGGAGACACCGTGTAGCCCTTCACACCGTCGCTCTCCCAAGCAAAGGCCTGGTCGGAACCATAGGCGCGGCTGACCACGCGAACCTTCTCGGCCACCATGAAGCTGGAGTAGAAGCCCACGCCAAACTGGCCAATGATGTCGATGTCGTCACCTTGGTGCTCGGCGTTGGCCTCCTTGAAGACCTCGGAGCCGGAGTGGGCAATGGTACCCAGATTCTTGTCAAGCTCGTCTTCGGTCATGCCCACGCCGTTGTCGCTCACCGTGATGGTGCGCGCATCCTTGTCAAACGAAAGGTGGATGGCAAGCTCGTCGTTGCCCAGCTGCACGGACGGATCGGTCAGGGCCATGAAGGACAGCTTGTCGATGGCGTCCGACGCGTTGGAGATGAGCTCGCGCAGGAAGATTTCCTTGTTGGTGTAGATCGAGTTGATCATGAGGTCCAGGAGCTTCTTGCTCTCGGTCTTGAATTGCTTCACGATGGGTCCTTTCTCTTGTTGCCACAAGACGTTGTACCCCGCTCGCCCGAGGATAATTCAGCAAATTGGGTTCTCTGCGGTTATTTCAGGCGAACTGGGCGCTTTGATGCACGTTAACTCGGCCATATTTCGCCTCTTTGTGTAGCCCCGGTCAAAAAATGCCAGCTGATGCAACAGATTAATTTTTTGATATAGATACCTCAGGCCATTTACCTGGGCTTTTCCATTTCGGCCTATTCGTTGGTGTATGCCCGTTCCGCTGGGTCCGTAACAGGTACCTCCTGCGCCGCAGCGCCTAGGAGATATCCGCAGGTAAAGCCGTTGCGCTATAGACATCAATAATACAACTAGTTGCATCAACCGTCATTTTTTGACCGGCATCGCACAAGTTGGCCGGAAATTGCCGACTTAACGTGCATGATGCCCTGAGGGACGCCACAAGCGCCAGCCACTGATGCCGTGCGGTCGTCGTTCGGCTCCCTTTTCGGACAGAAGCTCCGCCCTAGGTATCCAGACCTACTTCTTCAGGGCGCGCTCATAATGAGAGCGTGTAGTTACCGCATAGATAAGGCCGCTCACTGCAAGGTACACGCCCAGAGCAAGGCAGCCGCTCACCGTTCCCAGCGAAAGGAAGGCGCCCATGGCAACGGAGCGCACGTTCTTTACGACAGAGTCGGTATTGGTAACGATCGCAAATGCCTGGTTAATGCCGAGTCCATACTCTTCCTGTCCAATCTTGCGGGCGCAATACCTGCAGCTACCCGCAAACCACCGCAGAAGCCCAATGACGATGGCAGCGAGTATCGCCCACGCAATTGATTGGTTTTGGGCGAACAGCGCAAACGTTGCCCCAAGAGCCACCATGCCAATCCACGACATGAACCAGCGGTTGTGGGTCTCTCTAAACGGCCTCAGCTCGTTTACGATTAGGTTCTGCAGTGAGTCACAGATGACCCAGAGGTTGGCGATCTGCGACTTGCTGAGGTTTGCCGAACTCAGGAAAAGCGGGAACACGTAGCTCCGGTAGCCGCCGGCAATAGTAACGGGAACCATGCCAAACAGAATGGAGAGCAGCATCGGAGAGCTAAAAAGGAAGGCATTGGAGAGCTTGCGATCCTCCTTCTTTGTCTCGACAAAGCCTTCGATCTCTTCTTTGTCGAGCCTCTTTTCTTTGAAATCGCGCACGCGATCGGATGGCATAAAGCAAAGGGAGCAACAGAACAGCACCACCCCGAAAATGCCTGCTGTCAGGTAGATTGCCCCGTTGCCCAAACCAACAACAAGGCCGCCTAAAACTCCTGCTATGAGGCCCGATGACTTCACTGCCTCTTCGACCTCGTAGTAGAGCTGCATAGAACCGCTTGGCGCTCTAAACGGAATGCCGTAGAGCTCGCTCCAGGCAAGTCCGTAGCCCATATTCAGTATGAATCTGCCTAGGATATACAGGTCAATGCGGCTACTCGCCAGCGCATAGACGCAAAGGCATTGGCCCGCGACTCCCACTGCCGACGTGCCCGCCATGAACCCCTTGACAGAAAGATATTTGGAAAGGTCGCTATACAGGAACTGCGCAAGCATGCTGCCAACCGTTGCTGCCAGGAACGGCAGGGAAAGCACGAGGGAGCTTGGCTCCGTTCCCGCCCCTTTCAAGATGTCTCTTGCCATGACCGCCACAAGGGCGTAATCCATGCTTGAGGCAAGACCGAGCAAAAACGACAAGGGACGCGAAAGAGCCGTGTATGACCACTCTGCGCCATCCGTCTTGAGGCTGCGGTAGTTCAGTGTTGCGTTTCCGCACTTCAGGAACTCCTCGGCCAGCAAGAAGATGCCAATTGCCACAACGGAGAAGGAGAGCACCGACTTCAGGGCGTCGGCAACAAACTGGCGGGCAAACGTGACGCCTCTGCTGCTTATCTGCGCCACGCCCCAACAGGTTCCCCCGCTGGTCACGAGCGGGGCATAGGCTATTCCCAGAGCCTCGTTTTGCAATATGAGCGATGATGAGGTGTTTGCATGCAGGGCACGCTCAGCCGCCGTGCTCCCCGGAGCCGTGCCCATCGCGAGGTATGCCCTCCTCAGATCGATGAGGGTGGTCTTGTCAAAGACTCGCTCTCCGGGCACGACGTCGTGCTCCGTCGAGAAGATCACCATCGCGTTGGAGGTGTTCTCTGAGAGCGCAAATATCTTGCACGAGATGCCAATGTCGCTCTCGTGCGCGGCGAGCACCAGACCCTGGACGCTGCCCTCGAACCTTTTGAGGGCCGACTGCTCGCCCATCATACGCAAGGCGCTGACAGAACGCAGCTCGCTCGCGTCCTCTTCGCTCAGATAGCCGGGCGAAAGATAGCTGAGGTACGAGCTCATCTGAAGGAGCTCTCGCTCGCGCTTCGCCCAGTCGGACTTGATTGACTCGAACGAGAGGTAGTTGGTGACGATGACGACGAGAATGCCTGCCACAAGGGCAACGGTCACCTCGCGCAACCTGCCACGCTGACCGCTATCGATAAGTTCCTTGATCTTGTGTCTTCCCCAGACACAGAGCATCACGAACAGGAAGGTGACGCTGACGCCAAAGCTCACGAAGCGAGAAGCCAGTCGAGGCGAGAGCTCGATCTCGGTCATGACCAGCTGATCTTGAGAAGCGAGGTCCCGAAGCAGAAGCGAACCGTCGCTTTGAACGACAACGAGGGCATCGTCCGACAGCTTCGCGCAACGTAGGTCAGTGGTCTGCTCAAGCTCGACCGCCTCCGCCGCGTCGTCGGGATTGGCAAAGAGCCGGAGGCAGCCCGTTGATGCGTCCTGCATCACCACGCGGCCATTGTGGGCATCTATCGCCTTGCAGGGCAGCTCCTGCATATCTGCGACGACCTTGAGCCCTCCCGCGCCGTCTTCTGCACGTAAAGAGCCCGTCGTGGTAATGACGAAGCAGCGGTCCTGCGCAATGTCATAGCTGGCGTCGTAGACCGTCTCGCCCAGGTCAATGGTGCGCAGCTCCGTTTTGTTTGCTTCGGAGTCCACCCTGAGCAGCTGAAGGGACCGTGCCGCGCCTCGCTTGCCGGCCGTCTTAGCCACCACCACGCCATCTGCGTCTGCCTTGAGGTCAACGATGGTCGGCGCGACCTGAACCGAGCCTTCTAGGGCGCTTTCCTCCCAAAGCGTCTTGAGATACGTGCCGTTTTTGCTGTAGGAAAGAACCGCCTCGGAGGTAATCGCTTCGCCATCAGGCCCGCGCCTCAACCCCGCGACGTACAGGATGCCGTCGCCCACCGCGATGTCGCTCACCTCGTCGATGGGAACCTCTCCATTGCCCACGCGGGCGATGGCGGAGATGTGCAGGTCCGTATCGACAAAGAGGATCCGTGTGCGGCTTTGATCGACGACGGCACTTATGCCCTCGCCGGGAACAGCCAGAGAAACGCCTGAGAGCGAATGGGGCATCAGCGGATTGAGAAGGGGCGTCCCAATGACGGAGAACACCGTCATGATCGAAATGACGAGAGCAGCGAGGAGTATGCCGTCGCGCATGCGCTTTGAGTTGTCGACCTTCTGGGGGTCTTGCGCCTCGCCCACGACACTCCTCCTTCCCCCTCTCGCCCGTTTTTTAGTATAGGGAGAAAACTGCCTCACCTTTTTGGACAAAGGCCAAGGGTACAGATACGCTGTGTCATCATAGGTATATCCCTATGTTTTTGGTTGGCTAGATGACGGCCGAGAGAGTTTTTGGAGAAACATGCTGCGAGCAAACTACCATACGCACACGACGTTCTGTGATGGGTCGAGTACGGCTGAGGAGCAGGTAAACAGGGCCCTTGAGCTTGGCTTTGTTGCGCTTGGGTTTTCGAGCCACGTGGATCCGGGCATCCCCATGGACTGGGAGGCATACGCGGCGGAGGTTCGTCGTCTGCAGTCGGCGCACGCAGGCGAACTGGACATATTGCTGGGAGCCGAGCTGGACAACATGTGGGACCGTTCGCGGTGCCCGGGCGCGGAGTACGTGATTGGTTCGACCCACTACATTCCCGTGCCTGACAACGAACCGCTGGCAGGCTGCGTGGACTATGAGCCCGAGGTCTCGGAGCGCTGCTGCAGAGAATACTTTGGCAGCGACTGGTACGCGATGTGCCGCGCCTACTTTGAGTTTGAGGCGCAGGTGGTGGAGCGGACGCAGTGCACGTTTGTGGGGCACTTTGACCTGGTCACACGCTTCAATGACCAGCTGCGCGCCTTTGACGAGGAAGACCCGCGCTATGTGGGGCCGGCACTCGACGCCATGGAGCACCTGGTTGCGCAGGACGTGCCGTTTGAGATCAACTGTGGGGCGTTCAACCGGGGACGCAAGGCCGAGCTGTATCCGCGCCGCTCGCTGCTGCGCGCGTTGCACGACTTTGGCGGTGAGATTCTCATTACCTCTGACGCGCATGAGGCCTCGCTTCTGAACGGCGGGTTTGACGTGGCAGTGCAGCGGGCCATGGAGTGTGGGTTTACGCACGTCAACGTGCTTAGGCACGACGCGCTGGGCAACGTGGAGTGGCGTCAGCTGGCGCTGGACACGCTGTAATCGTCCCATCTGGCGGATTCCCCGCCCGTTGGGTCGATTCGGGGGCGGCAACCGTCCCATCTGGCGGAGTATACGCCCACCCGGACGTACCAGGGGTTGCTTGGTCCGAACTGGCGCAGAACCATTCCTGAAAAAGCCATCAGCTAACTGTGTTTTCTGTGGTACCGACAGGTACCTGTGCAAACTCACCGTATTAAGGGAATGAACTCATCGGACGCATGCTCGAAGGAGGCTCCATGACCAATCAAACCAATCCTTCCAACAGCGAAAACGACGCCATCAACAACCCCACCGCATCAGCTGAGCCCACCGTGGCCCCTCGCTTGCGTTCACAGAGCCAGTTCTCACGAGAGCGCGAAGAGGATCAGCAGGAGGCCCTTAACAGCCTGGACCAGACAGTCCTCCGTCCGCCCATAACGCCCATCTCTTTTGAGGAGGCCCCTCCCGCTCCCCCGCAGGCGCCAACCACAGCCAAGCGCAGTCATTGGAAGCTTGCGGCGGCGGTCATTGTCGCCGCTGGGCTCACCACAGCCGTTACGGCAAAGGCGCTTTCTTCTCGGCAGAGCAACGTGGGCCTCTTGGGCGTGCAGACGGT
Organism: Atopobiaceae bacterium; assembly: GCA_017460265.1. Classification (GTDB taxonomy): domain Bacteria; phylum Actinomycetota; class Coriobacteriia; order Coriobacteriales; family Atopobiaceae; genus UBA1367. The sequence continues at coordinate 6,215 of JAFUBJ010000107.1, forward strand.
TTCTGAAAAGCTGGCCGCGCAGGTCGACGGACCCGTCTCGCACGATGACGGAACGGACGAGCAGGTTGAAGAGGAGTCGGCTGACACGTCGCAGGTGGTCGAAGAAGAGACCGTCTACCAAGAGGATTCTGGCGAAGAAGAGTCCTCCTATCCCGATTGGGTCTATGTTAGCCCTCGCTACAACCGCAACAGCACAGGCGATTCTGGCGAGGAAACCACCTATGATGACGGAGGTTCGTCCTCCATTGACGGGGAGCCCTACGGCCTGCGCATGGACGACCGCGGTATCTCGTATCGCTATGACGGCGGCGGGGTGTCGTACGACTACGACACGCGCGACATCACCTATGACTATGGTGGCGGCAGCGTCACCTTTGACTCCGACGCGCTTGACGAAATAGAGCGTTACCTGGAGCAGAACGACAGCTGGGACTACTACGACTGGGGTTACAGCGACAGCAGCGAACGTGACCGCAGCCGCACGTACGACTACGGTCCCGGCCACGGCTACATCGGCGGTTGGTAAGTCACAAGCAGGGGCGTACGGGAAGGGCGATACCCTTCCCGTACGCCCCCGTCCTGCTTGGCTCAAACCAACCTACAAGATGGCCGAACCACCCGTCACGATCCAGCAGGCCAGTAGCGCCGCCAGAAGCGCTCCCGTCCACACGTTGCCCGTCTTGCGATAGCAGAACGTGCACGAGATGGAGAAGAACAGCACCTGTGGCACAAACAGGATCAAAATCGACATGAACGGCCCGCCGAACGTGGGGGTCAAGTACACGTCGGCGCCGGGGCCAATGCCCATGAAGAACGGCACGTACTCGAGCGCCACCACGCACAGGATGCCACCGGCCATGAGCACGAAGTTCTTGAACCAGTCCAGAAGTGCCCAGCCGATGCCTTCGCGGTAGCTTGCGCCCGTGCGCTGCCCCGCCATGATCTTTGAGTTGTTGAGCAGGTAGAACAGCGCAAAGATGGGAATGTACACACCAAACTGCTTGGCGCGCTCCGCGTTGAAGGGCCTGAAGAACGGCCAAATGAAGCGCAGGTCAAGGTCAAACAGCCGCACAAAGCCGTAGTTGACGCCATACACCATGCCCGCCATGAGCAGTGCAAGCAGCGTCGACTCGAAGATCATCAGCGCGGTCTGACCGGCCCCGTTGCCCGACGTGAGGCCCGCGGCCTGCCAGTCGTAGCGCTCGCCGCGTCCGTGCGCCCGGCGCGCGCCAATGATTGACGTCACCACCATGATGAGAATGAGCGACAGGTACCAGCCCACAAAGCCGTTGCCAACCGTCATCTTGAAAATGCTCTCCGGAAGCGGCAGCAACCCGTGACCCAGTTGCGTCATGAATGGGAACGTGCAGGCAGAGCACACGATGGTGATGAGGGCAGCCAACAGCCAGCTGCCGGCACCTTTGATGGTTGAGCTGTCCGGCAACCCCTGCTGAGCACCGCGGAAGATGGGCGTTACCAGAAGCAGGCTCATGAGCGGGAACATCGCCAGACGCGTTGCCAACATGGCCGCCAGCACCAGCCATTCCTTGATCATGGCCACCTGGTTGGTCGGGTCCATGGACGTGCGCTGGCCAAGGGCCGTGCCAAACCATTCCATGGCGGTGGCCAGGCCGTGGCTGTCGTGCGTCGTCAGGCGATGGTTGGTGATGAGTAGCTCCATGCGACGCGCCGTGCCGTCGGCAAAGGTGCCGTAGGTCTTGTCCCATGCGGCCGCCGTGGACGACGTTCTCAGAAACTCGTAACGCAACGGCGTCTTGAGCAGGCCGTCATTCACGTTGGGCTGATAGTCGCGGAAGTAGCTGAACTCGTCGTATTTGGCCTGCAGGAGCAGCACGTTGTTGAAATGGATCTTCTCCGTGTCGTACACGCTGGGCAGCTCGCGGAAGAGCTCTCCGCACTGCAGCACGATGGCCTTGGGCTCGATGCTCTCCCCCGCCTCGTTGGTGGCGCCGGAGAACGCCGCCGCAACAGACCAGCTCGACCACGTTCCCATGGAATGTCCGGTCAGGCCAAGGCGGGTGTCGTCCACGTAAGGCAGGCTTGCCAGATAGGTATAGGCATCAATGCCTCCGCAGCTGCTGTCGGTGATGGAGTTGCCCGCGTCGTCGGTGGTATAGCGCTTGTCGAAGAAGCTCAGGTTAGAGAAGTTCATCAGGATGCGGTAGCGAATGGGACCGCTTATCTGCGCATATGTTCCGTCTGCCTCGGAATCGTTGCCATAGTTGACCTTGACCACGTGGTTGACGTAGCCGCGCTTGGTTAGCCCGGGGACCGTCGCGCCATGGCCGTATTCGTCGATGGAGAGCGCGACGTAGCCGCGGCGCGCCAGCTCGATGGCGTAGGCGGCGTTGGTCTCGTGGTCGTTTTGATAGCCGTGAAGGAGGAGCACGCCGGGAGCCGGGTCCTGCGCCGTTGCCGTCGAGGGAATGTAGAGCTTGTAGGCAATGTCACCCGCGCTCGTCTCTATGATGCCATCCTCTATGTTCACGCGGCCGTTGTCGTGCTGCACGCGATCGGCCACAAACATGCATGCCGTAGCAACTGCAAGGAGGACCACCAGCAGCAAGAGGGCGGACTTCAGGTTTCGCGGTCGCCTGCTCTCAAAAACCTCTACGTTCATGTGGGTTGACATGGCGGTCTCCCTTCTCGTGTGCCTTTAGGCTATCTCAGCTGCGGGAACGGCGGCGGAGTAGCGCGACAAACGCATGAAATTGCTCGGCCTACGCCGCATCCTATGGCTGAGGGCTAGTTAGGAGCCGCGAACGACCACGGAAGGAAGCCCTGCACGTTAATATGGCTCGTTTTGGGCTTTTGCGTGTGGGTTGGACAAAAAACGCCAGCTGATGTATCTAATTAATTATTTGATGTGTTGTTACAAACAATTCTACCTGCGCTTTTACAAATTGCCCCCTAACGCAAGGGGTGCCAATACCCCACCGACGGGAAACCGCACTTTATGCCTATCGAGCCATTTCGCAAAACCCCAGCTAGAAGAGCCAGTGATTATCTATCAATGTTTAAATTAGTTGCATCGGCTGGCGATTTTTGACCATTGGTAGTCCAAAAGGCGAATAACGGCCGAAATAACGTGCTGCCAGCTTGAAGTAACCGAAGACGACCGCCTACCGCTCGTGCTGATGCGTGTGGCTGTGCACGTGCTCGCAGCCCTTCGCGATCGTTGACTCAGTTGCCACGCAAACCAGCTTTCCGTGCCTGACCCCTTTGGTGCCCAGCAGCCGGTCCGCCAGCTCGTGAATCGAACCACTAGGCCCGCGCACTGCCAGTGTCTCAAGGCAGTTGTCGTGGTCAAGATGCACATGCATCATCGACACAACGCACCCGATATAGTCATGCTGAATCTCGCCCAAGCGCTCCGCAAGGCCGGATGCATGGTGGCTGTACACCATAGTGATGCTGCCCACCACCTCCGCCTCAGGAGAGGAAAGATCGTCCTCAACCAAGTGCTCGCGAATAAGGTCACGTATCGCCTCGGACCGATTGGCCGCCAGCCCACGCCGAGCGGTATAGGCATCAAACTCCTCGAGCAGGGGCTCCGGAACTGCCACTGAGAAGCGTACCAGGTCGCTTGCCATGTCTCTCCTTGCGTTTGCCCGCTCAGGCGGGGTACAGTGAGGTCGCGCCGAAAAGGCGCAGCTCAAATGTAGCGCATTTTTCAAGGGAGGCGGGCATGGCAGACAACACCATTAGCGGGTCGGCGCTCGACAACTGGCTCATGGAGCCCGACTGCCCGCAGTGCGGCAGCGAAGACGTCAGGCTGGTAGAAGAGAAGCCCGACGGCTTTGGCGGCACCATCAAGGTCTGGTACTGCAACAAGTGCGGCCACACCTGGGTCGAGAAGGCGTAGCGTCCGCGGACGTGAGACGTTGGGGGTAGCCCCTTTTGTTGCGCGCAACAAAAGGGGCTA
>JAFUBJ010000108.1 GCA_017460265.1 Atopobiaceae bacterium
AGGAGTTCTGGCGTCGCTGGCACATCAGCCTCTCCACCTGGTTCAAGGAGTACCTCTATATTCCCTTAGGAGGAAATCGCAAAGGCAAGCTGCGTGCCGGCATCAACAAATGCATCGTCTTCTTCTTGTGTGGACTATGGCATGGTGCAAGCTGGACCTTCGTGGTGTGGGGTCTCATCCACGGGGCGTTTTCCCTCCTTGAAGAGGTCGTGCCCATAAAGCGACTTCCACGGGCCTTGGGCCACGTCTATACGCTGGTCGTAGTCATGCTCGCGTTCGTGTTCTTCCGGGCTGACACCTTGGGTTTGGCATGCACCTTTATCTCGCGCATGATCGTGGGATGGGATTTGTCTCGTGAGGCAATGATCGTGCCCGTATCGATGCTGACGCCTGAGTTCTTGGTCGCGCTTGCGGCTGCCGTGGTGACGTGCGTTCCTCCCCGCGTTTCTGCAGCGTTTGAGGGAAAGCTCATGATTGCCTCGTTCGCGATTGCCTTCGTGCTGCTCGCGCTCTGCATCCTTGAGCTGTCTGGCGGCACCTACAACCCGTTCATCTACTTCCGTTTCTAGGCCTTATCGGAGTCTGGCATGAAGCACCTAAGACATGACGAGCCAATACAGCAGAACGGGGGAGCAGCTCCTGCCCTCGCGTTTCTCATAGCATGCTTTGTGCTCTGCATCGCCCCCTTTTTGTGCATGAGCTTTGCAGCCACTAACGAGTCTGCAGAGAAGAAGGAGCTTGCGGAGCCTCCCTCGCTTCTTGTTGACGGATCTCCCAACATATTTGTCCTCTCTGACGCCGGTGCGTATTTCAACGACCACTTTGCGTTCAGAAACGAACTTGTTGACCTTAACGCCCTCCTCAAGCAGAGCCTCCTTATGACCTCCGCTACAGATCGCGTCATTGTGGGGAGCGATGGCTGGCTCTTCTACGACGGCACGCGTGACGACTATCAGCGAACCAACCTCATGAGTGATCGCGCACTCTTCAATGCGGCGCATAACGTTATGATCGTTCAGCGCTTTGCCGAATCAAATGGCTGTACCTTTGCCCTGGCTATTGCGCCGAACAAGAACACGCTCTATCCCGACCACATGCCGTACTTCCTGCTTGCCGGCACGCGCCAGGGCAACTTCGACCGCTTTGAGACGATTGCACGCGAGATGGGAATCAACCTGGTGGACCTTAAGCAGCCACTATCTGATGCTTCCAGTATCCTTTACTACAAGATGGATAGTCACTGGACGAATGAAGGCGCCCGCATCGCCTCCGAGGTGTTATTCGACGCCTTAGGGCATGCTGCCAGCAGCCTCGAGGGCACGGCTACACACATGATCGACCATTTGGGTGATGTCGCCACGATGCTGCGTCCCCTTTCCTCGAAGCCGGAGGCTGACGTGGAGTATGAGGGTGCGCAGGCCTTTACCTACCTTACGGGAGAGACGGTCGAGGACAATACCATAGAGACCACCTCTACAAGTGACAGTTCACACGGTACGCTCGTCGCGTATCGTGACTCGTTTGGAAACGCGCTCTTGCCCTACCTGGCAAGCGAATACAAGAATGCGTACTTCTCTAAGCTCATGCCTTACGACATGGGTCTCGTGGTCCAAAAAGGTGCCGATTCCGTGTTGATGGAGCGTGCCGAGAGGCACCTTTCCTCGCTTGCGACCACGCCTCCTTATCTCTATTCCCCTCGAGCACAAGATCAGGTTCAGGAGTTCGAGACCAAGCTCGACAGCGGTGGCTTGATGACCGCGCGCATCAACGGCCCTTACCTGCAAATTGGTGGCTACGTGGATGATGGGCTTCTCGAAGATGACTCGACCATCCTTCTTCAGGTCTCAGTTGACGGGCAAGCCGTGGGCACATATGACTGCTTCCTTGTATCTTCACAGCTTGAGGAAGTCTCGGATGTTGCCGGCGCTGGCGAACCAGGTTCTGATGAGGTCGTAGGGGATGGCGGTTACCGTGCGTTTCTGCAGGCCTCACAGTTCACCGAGGTCATGGACCGCGTACGTCTTCGCTTAATTCGGCTATCGCAAGGGGAATACGTATGCGTTATGGATGAGGCACTTCAGGATGTCTTTGTTGACGTTCAGTAGGCAAAAGGATTTCAGTTTGGAGTTAACGAGCATTGGAGGGTTTATGACTAAGGGTTTTTCTAGAATCTATCGTTCGCTTATGAGTGTGTTCCTTGCGCTTGCACTGCTTCTATTGGCGGCTTGTGGTGGTTCTTCCTATCCACAGATAGGAGAGATGAGTAGTA
>JAFUBJ010000109.1 GCA_017460265.1 Atopobiaceae bacterium
CCCCCATCTGGAAGAAGCGCCAGAGCGAGGTAGAACAGGACGACTACAACGAGTTCTACAAGAGCACCTTCCACGACTACACCGACCCGGTGCGCACCATCTCCTTCCATGCCGAGGGCGCCCTCAGCTACGACGCGCTGCTGTTCATCCCCTCGCGCGCGCCGTTTGACCTGTACAGCAAGGACTACGAGAAGGGCCTTGCGCTCTACTCATCCAACGTCATGATCCAGGAGAAGTGCGCCGACCTGCTCCCTGACCACTACAACTTTGTCCGCGGCGTGGTGGACAGCCCCGACGTGACGCTCAACATCAGCCGCGAGACGCTGCAGCAGAACTCGCAGCTGCGCGCCATCGAGCGCCGCGTTGAGCGCAAGGTCAACGACGAGCTCAAGGCGATGCTGCGCGATGATCGCGAAGCATACGAGAAGTTCTTCGAGAACTTTGGTCGCGGCCTCAAGTTTGGCATCTACAACAGCTATGGCGCGGCGGCAAGCGACCTTGCCGACCTGCTCATCTTCTGGTCTGCAAAGGAAGACAAGATGGTGACGCTGGCGGAGTACGTTGCCGCCATGCCCGAGGGCCAGGACAAGATCTACTACGCCGCCGGCGACTCGCGCGAGCGCCTGGAGAAGATGCCTGTCGTCAAGAACGCCGTCGACCACGGCTTTGACGTGCTGCTTGCCACGCAGGACGTGGACGAGTTCATGTTCCAGGCCATGCGTACCTATCACGTGGCCGCGGTCGCTGGCGACTCCGAGCACAAGGGTACCGACGAGCGCGACGTGGAGCTGACCAACGTGCAGGCCGCCGACCTGGACTTCTCGACGGAGGAAGAGAAGGCCGAGGCCGAGAAGGCCAGCGAGGAGCATGCGAGCGTCTTTGACGCCGTGAAGGAGGCGCTGGGCGAGAAGGTCGTGGCCGTGCGTGCGTCCACCCGTGCGGGCGAGGCCCCGGCCTGCATCACCACGGAGGGTCCCGTCTCACTCGAGATGGAGCGCATCATGGCCGAGGGGCCGGACGCCGGCATGGCGCCGGGAGCTCGCCGTGTGCTCGAGCTCAACGCGAGCCATCCGGTCTTTGCCAAGCTTGCCGCAGCTCAGGAGGCGGGGGACAGCGACCGCATCAAGCTCTATGCGAGCCTGCTCTATGACCAGGCGCTCCTGATGGAGGGCCTGTCCGTTGACGACCCCGTCGAGTTTGCCAAGAACATCTGCGAGCTGATGTAACCGAGGGCAGATTCTGATTCTGCTTGCGGTTCTGGCCTGGGCCCCTGGCGTCCCGTCTGTCCGTGCCGCCAGGGGCCCAGGCCAGAACTAGGCTTCCAGCGAGAGCGGCCGGTTTGAAGCAACAAGCACGTTGTTTCCTGGCTCACGCGGCGTCTCGGGGCGCTCGGGCAGCGTCCACACGCGGGCAAGGTGCCGCCCAAAGGCAATCGTCACGTCCTGCAGCGGCCTCGAGCGCTGCCCCTCTAACGGGCATCGCACGTTTGCCAGGTACACGCCCTTGTCGCTCAGGTGCTCCGCAACCAGCTCCGCACCCTCCTCGGTAGAGAGGCGCCCAAGAGGCTTGTTGCCCATGAAGGCGTCGTTGACGATGACGTCAAAGCGCCGACCCGAGTTGCGCAGCCACTCCCAGCCATCGGCATGGACAAGCGCCAGGCGCTCTCCTGCCTGCTGCTCCGCGCGGTCAAGGAAGAACTGCTCTCGGGCAATCTTGGTCATGCCGGGGTCAATCTCAACCACGGTGACGCGCATGTACTTCGTGTGCGTGACAAGGTACTTGGGCAGCGAATAGCCGCCTCCGCCAATAACAAGCACCTCGTGCGCATCGCCCATGGCGTTGATTACGCGCACCATCTCACGGTGATACACGCACACCAGCTCGCTCCACAGCTCGTCAGAGACGTAGCTTGCCGACTGGAAGGTCCCGTCAACGTTGAGCAGCCGCACCGTGGTGCCGTCCTCGTCGGGCGACTCAAAGACCAAGGCCGTGCCAAGAGGCCCGCGGCGATACATCTGCACCCCGCGCAGCGAAAGCAGCCACGGAAGGGCGAGGTACGTCACGCTTATCAGAATGCCGAGCACCGTAAGTGCAAGAAAAGCGAGATTCATCAGATAACTCCGGTCGATTTGGGGAATACAAAGATAGACCAGAAGCCGACAAAAAGACACCGTGGATAGAGATTATGCGCAGTGCCTGTTCTCGGCTTATACTTACGTTTGCCGTTTTGTACCTATGCGGATAACAGCAAGCATGACTATTTGGAGGGCTCCATGATTCTCGGTCTGGGAATTCCCGAACTTCTCGTCATCCTCATCATCGCGCTCGTCATCTTTGGACCCAAGAATCTGCCGAAGCTTGGCAAGAGCCTTGGCGAGACGGTCAAGAACGTGCGCGAAGGTATGGAGGGCGACGAGCCCAAGCAGGTTGCCGAGCAGTCCGTTGCGTCTAAGGTCGAGGAACAGGTCGTTGCGGCTGCCGCCGCTCCTGTCGCCGAGCCGGTTGTGGCTGAGCCCGCGGCTGCGGATGACAACGCCGAGGAGGACGTGGTCTTCTGCTCCAAGTGCGGCGCCAAGAACGCAGCCGATGCCGCGTTCTGCTCCAAGTGCGGCGCCAAGCTGTCCGCTTAGTAGCTAGTTATTCCGTGGGCGCTTCTGCGCCCACTGCAC
>JAFUBJ010000110.1 GCA_017460265.1 Atopobiaceae bacterium
AAGGCGCCCGAGACGAGCTTGCCGCCGGCAACCACGCCGCCGCCCACGCCGGTGCCGATGGCGATGAGCACGAAGCTCTTGGAGCCGCGGGCGGTGCCCTGCCACAGCTCGCCCAGGGCAGCCGCGTTGGCATCGTTCACGAAGGCGAGGTTGGAGCGCGGGAACGTGCGCTTGATGGCGGCCTGCAGCCCCTCGGGGTCGAGCTCGATGTTGGCGAGCATGCCCACCTTGCCGTCGTCATCGACGGGGCCGGGCACGTCAAGGCCAATGGCGATGACATCGTCGGGAGTGCCACCGTTTTCGGCGAGCAGGGCCTTGAGGCCGTTGGTGACGACGGCAAACGCCGCCTCGCTCACGATTTCGCCCGTAGGAATCTTGGTGACGGCGTCGAGCGTGCCCTCCGTAGAGAACAGGCCGACCTTGATGCTCGTACCGCCGATGTCAATGCCAAGCACACGATCCATGGTGATTACCCCTTTCATAGAGACGCGACATGCGTCACGCAAACCCTGTCCTCCAGTATCGCGCAATTAACCATCCCGTGGAGGGGCTATCGCAAACGAATCGGTTGGTGACGTAATCTGCTGCGCTGGGCTACACTCAAAAGGCGACAAGCCGTCCCTGCTTGCCGTCCAGCCACCTTCTGGCCGACACGAACCATGAACGGAGCACCATGAGCAATCCAGAAGAGACCTCGCAGATCAGAATTCCCGGCACGCCCGACATGGCGGCACCGGCAGCACTTGACAACCCCAAGGCAGACATCGCCTCTCTTGACGACCTCGAACGCCATCTCTATGCGCATCGCTACGCCCAGACCGGCATCAGCGTCTACAACGGGACCATCGACCCCGTCAAGGCCTCGCGCGACAGCGGCGAGGCGCTTGCCATCCTCCAGCAGGAAGACTACGAGCTTCTATGCTCCGAGGCGACGGGCGCCATGCTCGAGCGCCTTCTGGGCCACGAGGAGCTCCTGACCAAGACACAGCTTTCGCAGGTCAAGATCCTCATGCGCGACCGCGCCGCCATCGTGGACGTCCCCTCGGAGGTCCAGACGGCCTTCACGCGCCTGACCACCGAGTCGTTCGACGTCTGGCGCCGCGCCAAGGAGAAGAGCGACTGGGCATCCTTCGAGCCGTACCTTGACCGCATCGTCGAGTCCATGCGAACCATCGCGGGCTACAAGAAGGCCGAGGCAGACCCCTACGACGTCTGGCTGAACGAGTTTGAGCACGGGACGGACCGCGCCTTCTTTGACGCTTTCTTCTCGCAGGTCAAGGATGTGGTGGTGCCGCTTTTGGCAGACGTCATCAAGTCTGGGCGCCAGCCCTCCAGGCGCATGTTTGACGGCAAGTACGACGAGCAACGCCAGTGGGCCCTCGCTCGCGACCTCATGGTGCTCGAGGGGCTCGACCCGGACGGCATGCTGCTGCTGAAGACCGAGCACCCCTTCTCTGACGCGCTGACCACCAACTACGGCGTCATCGCCAGCCACGTGCACGAGGACGATGTCCTCTCCAACGTGTACTCCATGCTGCATGAGGGCGGCCATGCCCTCTACGAGACCAACGTCAACCCCGAATACAACTACACCTCGCTCAAGGGCGGCACGTCCATGGGCATGCACGAGGCACAGTCGCGCTTCTTCGAGAACTACGTCGGTCGTTCGGAGGAGTTTGCGCCCACGCTGCTCGCCGCGTTGCGCAAGCACTTCCCCGGGCAGATGAACCGCGTGACCGCGCGCCAGCTCTTCATGGCCGTGAACCGCGCCGAGCCGAGCCTCATCCGAACCGAGGCCGACGAGCTGACGTACCCGCTTCACGTGCTCATTCGCTACGAGATCGAGCAGCTTCTCATGTCCGGCGAGGCGACGGCGTCCGACGTGCCCAAGCTCTGGCGCGACCGCTACAAGTCCTACCTGGGCGTCCGCGTGCCCGACGACGCACGCGGCGCACTGCAGGACGTCCATTGGAGCCAGGGCATGGTGGGCTACTTCCCCACCTATGCCTTCGGCAGCGCCGTTGGCGCCCAACTTCGCGCCACCATGGTCAGGCAGGGCATGGACTTCTCGGACATCCTTGCAAGCGGCAACCTCGCCCCCATTCGCGAGTGGCTTCGCAGCAACGTCTGGCGCTTTGGCCGCTCCAAGGATTCGACGGAGATCATCCGCGACGCCTGCGGCGAGGACTTCTCGGCCACCTACTTCACCGACTACCTTGTCGAGAAGTACACGGCCATCTATGGGCTGTAGCCATGCGCGCGTTGGTTCAGCGCGTCACGCAGGCATCCGTCTCGGTCGAAGGCAGGGTGACCGGAAGCTGCGAGAGGGGCTTTCTCATCCTGCTGGGTGTCGGTCCCACCGATGACGAAGCCTGCGCGCGCAAGCTTTGGGACAAGATCGCGCGCCTGCGCGTCTTTGAGGACGAGAACAACAAGATGAACCGCTCGCTCACCGACATCGGCGGCAGCGTGCTCGTCGTGTCGCAGTTCACGCTCTACGCAGACTGTCGGAGGAGCAACCGCCCCTCCTTTGCCAAGGCTGCAGGCCCTGAGCTGGGAAATCGACTGTATGAGCGCTTTTGTGAGATTGCGGAGGCCGACGTTCTCTGCGGCCGCGGCGTCTTTGGAGCCGACATGCAGGTCTCGCTCGTCAACGACGGCCCGGTGACCATCTGGCTCGACACCGACGAGCTCTCCCGCTCGCGGCGTGGATGACGTGCTTTCTTTCAGAGCCATTACGCAACGTATTTGACCCTTCACTTTTCCTTCACATGCGCTAAAGTGTTGTACGCACGGCTCGTCTCTACGAAAGGAGTTCATATGAGCAAGTACATGGACGAGTTCAAGGAGTTCATCGCTCAGGGCAACGTCATGGACATGGCCGTCGGCGTCATCATCGGCGGCGCCTTCACGGGCATCGTCACCTCCCTCACCGACAACATTATCAACCCGCTCATCACCACCATCACGGGCGGCGGCGCCGACATGGCTGGCTCGCTCGTTATTGCTGGCATGGACTTTGGCGCCCTCATCAGCGCCATCATCAACTTCCTGATCGTTGCCTTCATCGTGTTCAACCTGGTCAAGGCCGTCAACACCTTCAAGGCCACCCTCATCAAGGAAGAGGAGGTCGTCGAGGAGCCGGCTCCCATCTGCCCGCACTGCCTCGAGGAGGTCAAGGAGGGCGCAACCCGCTGCCCGCACTGCGCAGGCGAGATTCCTGGCGGCGCCAAGGCATAAGCGCTTCCTTCAAATATGCAACGAAAAAGGCGGCTCCCGATGGGGGCCGCCTTTCTCTTGTCGTAGCCACCGCTGGCGCAAGGGAGATGCAAGGGAGAGTTGTATGTGCGTCAGTGGCAGGTAACGCTGGGTTAGAGCTGCTCTGCGCCCGTCTCCTGGCGCGAGATGGCAATCTCGAGGTTGCCGTTGCGGCAGCGGAGCTCGTCGATGAACGCGCGCTCGGCGGCGGAGTCCACCATGCCGATGTCATAGGTCAGGCGGTAGAGGCTGCCCATGTTGGTGGTCTTGACGCTTGTGAGCTCATGGTAGGTGGTGTAGCGCGTCAACACGTCGTCGAAGAGCCTGGTGTAGTCGAGGTCCTCCGGCACGGTGATGCGAAGGGTCCGGTCGGTCGCGCCGCTTTCTGAGCCAAAGCCAACCAGCTGGTAGACAAAGAACCCGCCGCAGAGGATGACGGTGGTGAGCACCGCATAGCCCACGTAGCCCATGCCACAGACAAGGCCCACGACCATGGCAAGGAAGATGAAGCCGATGTCGCGGGCGGATCCGGGAACGCTACGGAAGCGCACGAGGCTGAAGGCGCCAGCCACCGCGACGCCCGTGCCCACGTTGCCGTTGACCATGGAGATAACCACGCACACGATGGCGGGCAGCATGGCGAGCGTCATGACGAAGCCCTTGTTGTGACGGCTGCGATAGCAGTAGACCAAAGCCAGGACAAGGCCGAGGGCAAGCGCGAAGGCGACGCTCGTGATGAAGGGCACGAGGGACAGAGTGGACGTGACGGTATCGGTCGTGGCAAACAGAGAGTCAAACATGGGGGAGGTCCTTCCAAACACGTGGGAGATAGTTGTTTTAATGAATTGGTTGGCTGCGGCTTAATGAGCCCTACGCAACGGCGGTTCTGAGATGCGCCGGCGCAGGACGGCCGTAAGCGGGAAGCTCAAAGACCCGCTCGGGCGCGGGCGCCATCTGCCTGCTCCGGGCATTGCGGAGGCTGTGTGCAAGACACGTCTGGTAGGCAGTGCCGTACTTCGAGAAGCTCGTCTTGAAGATGCGCTCTTCAGACAGGAAGCGCACCAGCCAAAGCGGCATGGCCCCCGCGCACTTGACCTCAAGGAGAACCTTGCCGTCAGGCAAGATCTGCGTCCCGGCGTCTCCCTGGGCAAGGTCGAGCGCTTCCGTGCGGTAGCGCACGCGACGGTCAAAGGTCATGCGAAACTCGTGGTCGTCTGCCGCATAGAAGGCCACGCGGTCGTAGGCAATGTAGGTCGCGGGAATCAGGCCACCATAGCGTTTGATGGAGAAGTCCAGCTCGCGCTCGATCTGATTCTGGGGGTCACCACGGCCCGCAAGAAAGAGCTCCGCGCGCTCTGCGCTCATCGTGGCACGGCGCTTGTACACCACGCCTTCGCTCTTCTTCTTGAGCTCAAGGAAGACGTCCTGGCCAGGTCGGGGCGTTCCGTAGCTGCGAACGCGGACCTTCTCCTTGTAGAGGGGCTTCTCGAGCGAACGGCGAATGAGCAGGCTCGACGGCGTGTCGTAGTAGACGTTGCACACCGTGGAGGGACCGTACTGGTCGGGAACCATATAGGGGCTCATGGCCTGCATGAGCCGGTCGCACAGCTCCTCGGTGAGCTGATACTTGATCTCGTAGCGCTTGAATGTGAGTTGCATGGTGGTCCGTCCCTTCTCGCTGCAAGTACGATACGGGACGGACCTTAAAAGACCTTAAAAGACGGGCGCACATCACAGACGCGCGACGTTGCTGGGAACAACCTGAAAATGGGCATACTGCATGCCTCGCGGTTTTTAGGCACGATATTTGTCTTTGTGCAACAAATGGCCTCATACACAGCCGTTTAGGCATGGTATTTGTCTTTGTGCAACAGAAAACGCAACAGGAGTCACTATCCGTGGCAATACTGCGTTGCACGAAATGAAATACGATGCCGATAAGGAGCGATTGGTATGCCCCTGTTGCAGGAAGACAAATACCATGCCGCCTTATGGAGCTGTGGGCAGCTGGCCCGTCTCGAGAATCTGCATGAGCGCAGCCTCGTCCAGCACCGGCACCCCCAGCTGCTGGGCCTTGGTCAGCTTGGATCCTGCCGCGGCACCCGCCACCACGTAGCTCGTCTTCTTCGACACGGAGCCAGATACCTTGGCGCCCAGCTCCTTGAGGGCGTTGCCCGCTTCCGTGCGCTTCAGGGTCTCCAGCGTCCCCGTCAAGACAAAGGTGAGACCTGCGAGCGTCTGCGGGCGCACGGGTTCGACCACCTCTTCCTCAAGCACGACCCCCGCCTGGCGCAGGCGCTCTACCACGGCCATGTTGCGCGGTATGTAGAAGAACTCGTGCAGGCTCTGGGCAATCTTGGGACCAACGCCGTCCACCGCTGCGATGTCTTCCTCGCTCGCCAAAGACAGGGCCTCCATGGTGCCAAAACGCTGCGCGAGGGCTGTCGCGACGCTTGCGCCCACGTGGCGGATGCCAAGGCCAAAGAGGACCTTTGCGAGCCCGCGCCCCTTGCTCTCCTCGACCTGCGCCATGACCTTCTTGGCAATGGTGCGCCCGACCACGATCTTCTCGCCGGTAACGCTCATGCGGCCGGTCCACAGTTCTGCCAGCGCATCCTCGGACAGGCGGTCGTAGAAGTCGGCAACGTCAGTCAGAAGGCCCTGCTCGACCATGCCCTTCACCAGCTCGTCACCAAGGCCGTCGATGTCCATGGCGCCACGGCTGCCCCAGTGTATGAGGCGCTCGGACGCCTGCGCCGGGCAGTTGATGGAGACGCAGCGGTAGGCGACCTCCCCCTCCTCGCGAACCACGGGGCTCCCGCAGCTGGGGCAGACCTCGGGCATGTCCCAAAGCGGCCTCGCCTCATGCGCAGGGCCCTCGTCGCCCTCGGTCACGGGGCCGACGACCTCGGGAATGACGTCTCCGGCCTTGTGGACGACGATGGTGTCTCCCACGCGCACGTCCTTGCGGCGGATCTCGTCGATGTTGTGCAGGGTGGCACGCGCGATCGTAGAGCCCGCGACCACCACCGGGTCAAACTCCGCAACCGGCGTCAGCACGCCCGTACGACCCACCTGGATGCGAATCTCGCGCAACGTGGTGTGCTTCTCCTCGGGCGGAAACTTGTAGGCGATGGCCCAGCGTGGTGCGCGGGCCGTAAAGCCAAGTGCGGCCTGGCTGGCAAACGAGTCGACCTTCACCACCACGCCGTCGATGTCATAGTTGAGGTCCTCGCGATGAGCCAGCGCCTGCTCGCAGAAGGCATGCACCTCGGCTGCGGAATGGCAGAGCGCGGCATGGTCGTTCACGCTGAAGCCACAGTCACGCAGCCACTGGAGAAACTCCCACTGGCTGGTCACCGAGACGGGCGCCACGTCCGCGATGGCATAGATGAAGGTCTCGAGGTCGCGGTGGGCCGTGACGCGCGGGTCCTTCTGGCGCAGGCTTCCTGCGGCGGCGTTACGCGGATTGGCAAAGGGCTCGCGTCCGGCGGCGTCAGCGTCCTCGTTAAGGCGAACGAAGCTGTGCTTGGGCATGTAGACCTCGCCGCGCACCTCAATGGACTGGCCAAGGCCCTCCCCCACCACGCGAGAGAGGCCTGCCCCCTCGAGCGCCGCGGGCACGTCCTTGACCGTGAGCACGTTGGCCGTGACGTTCTCGCCCGTGGTGCCATCGCCGCGCGTGGCCGCACGCACAAACTGGCCGTCACGATAGGTAAGCGCGATGCCCAAGCCGTCAATCTTGAGCTCACAGGTGTAGGCAACGGGGTTCTTCTCGCTTGCCCCAAGCGCCTCGTCCGTGCGGGCCAGCCATTCGTCAAGCTCGTCGAGACCCATGGCGTCATCCATGGAGTACATGCGCTGGGCATGGGCGACCGGCTCGAACTGCTCGCTCACGTAGCCACCCACGCGCTGCGTGTAGCTGTCTGGCGTGACAAGCTCGGGATGAGCGGCCTCGATGTCCAGGAGCTCGTGGCGCAGGCGGTCGAACTCGGCGTCGGTCATCTCCGGCGCGTCAAGCGCATAGTAGCGATAGGCTGCATGGTTGAGCATCCGGTTGAGCTCTGCCGCACGGCGCGCGTAGTCGGCGCCACCACGCTCTGGCGTAGAAGGAGTCTCCTCGAAAGCGTCCCCAAAGAGCGATGCCTGCTGGCCCATCGTTGCGTCTGCCAGGTGTCCTCCTGCCGCCGTCGTGAGCGCGTTCAACTTTACCGCAACGGCTTGTGCGCGGGGCTGACGCATATATTTGGTTTGTCCCGACCGATTAACATACACTCATTTTTCGTCGATTAGCCTGCTGGTTTATCTAGCAGGGAGTTTATAAATCAAGAACGCAACAATTCGAAGTGAGTGTATGGTACCTGCT
>JAFUBJ010000111.1 GCA_017460265.1 Atopobiaceae bacterium
AGGCGGCTCGACCTGCCGCCCATCACGTACTTCACCCGCATCGAGCCTACGAACGGCAAGGAGCGTCTGATCGGGCGCGCGAGCGCGAAGCAGCAGTTCCTGGACTACGTCTGCGTCACGGCGCTGCAAGAGCTGTTCGAGGCGAAGGTCGGCTACCACCAGTGCGCGAGCGTCAGGGGCAAGGGCCAGAAGCACGCCCGCCGCTACATACAGAGGTGGGTGCGCGACCCCGAGAGCCGCTACTACGTGAAGCTCGACGTCAAGAAGTACTACCCAAGCATCGACAGGGACGTTCTGTTTGCGATGCTTGAGCGCGACGTCAGGAACCCCGACCTCGTCTGGCTCATCGAGTCGCTCATAGAGACCCATCGCGTCGGACTCAACATCGGCAGCTACCTCAGCCAGTACCTCGCGAACTATTACCTCAGCGGGGCGTATGCCTACGCCTACTCGCTTAGCAGGGTGAGGAAGGGTCGCAGGGGCCGTCCCGCCACGCGGGAGGCCCTCGTCGACCACGTGCTCACCTACATGGACGACTGGCTCGTCATGGGCCACGACAAGGCCAACCTAAAGAGCGCGGTCCGCAAGATCGCGAGGTACCTCCGCGACGTCCTGCACGTCACCGTGAAGCCGTGGAAGGTGTGCCGTGTGGATCGCGAGCCTGTCGACATGTGCGGCTTCGTCTTCCGCAGGGACCGCACGACTATCCGCGCGGGAATCTTCAGGCGCGCGAGGAGGGCGATCCTCCGCGCCAACCGGACGCGATGCCTGACGCCCCACATCGCCGCCCGCATCGTCTCCTACTGGGGCTACTTCAAGGTGACCGCATGCCGGTCGTTCAGGGACCGGCACGGTTTGGGAGCGTTGGTCGCCACGTGCAGGCGCGTGATCTCGGCCAGCGCACGAGAGATTGGGGGCATCCATGAAGAGGGTGCATTCCTCGGAGCCGCTCGGGCGGCTGACGTACCACTGGCTTGACGACGGCACCGCCATCGTCTACCTCCGGGACAACATCGAGCACCGCACCGTCGAGACCGACGAGGGGACCAGCGAGGAGTGGGTCGCCGACGAGGTCGAGGTCAGGGTCGCGATGTCCCGCGAGGAGGTCGAGGAGGCCTTCGACCAGCTCTGGGTCAAGGGCGAGACCGAGTCCAAGACGCTCGCCCGGCGCGTGGAGGAGATCGAGGAGCTGCTCGACGCGACGATCGCCGTCGTGCTCGGAGAGGACGAGGAGGTGTAGCCATGAGGGAGAAGCTGTACGCGAGGCAGATCGAGCGCAGGCTCATCACCATCCTCGACGTGCCCGAGAGGTACCGCGAGGGCACGATGGCCCTGCTGAGCGCCGCAGAGCGCGAGAGGCAGCGCCGCATCCTGGACGGAGAGGCGTCCGGGGAGTAACGATTCGAGAGGTTCCGCCGCATGGCGTTCTATAATTTCAACTGATGCTCGACCGCTGGCGGGGAGGCACCCCGCAATGGGAACGGTGATTGCGCGTCAAGCCAGCCGTTGCCCTCTTCCGTGTCGAGCGATCCAAGAGACCACACAACTCATCTCTGCCCCAGCCTGGGGAGTCGCCGCCGAGGGCCATAGCTCACC
>JAFUBJ010000112.1 GCA_017460265.1 Atopobiaceae bacterium
CGCTGCTGGGCGTCTGGCGCTGGTGGAGCAGCTTGGTGCCGGTCGCCGGTGGCGAGCGATGGCTGTCGGGTGGCCGCTGCGGAGCGCCTTTGCCGCCATCCCTGGCTGCTGGCCTGGCCGTGCGCTACCAACCTCGGGTTGTCCGCAGCCCGTCCAGTCCACCAGCCAGCGCGGGCGGCAAAGGCTCGCTGCGGCAGCAACTCAGCAGCCAACACACGCCACCGGCATCCGCCTCTCAGCCACTTCACCAGCAGCCGACGCGCAGCAGCGCCCGACAGAAGCTGCTCCCGGGCCGCGACAGCCCCTCTCGCAACCCGAACCGGCCAGCTCCACCAGAGAGCGCCTGCGGGCTCCTGGCAGCCCACCTGACGCCGCTTGCCACCCCGGGCGCCGCCGCACCTGAAGGCCGTTTCCCCCGACAGGAGACGCCGCCCCAGCCATTACAATTGCACCTGCAGGCGTCCACCGAAAGCGAGGCGAGCCCCATGGCCATGCCCACCACCATAGACGGCCGAGCGGCCATCCAGTCGTCCCTCGTGCGGGCGTGGGGGCTCGAGGGCTACGCCCGCATACAGCGCACCGTGCGCAAGACCGACGTCAGCTCCGACGCCGACTTCCAGCGGTTCTACAACCGCTTCTACCGTGTGCGCAGGAACGCGGAGTGGCAGGCGCGCTACTACGCGATCATGGAACGGGAGAAGGCCAACCCCTCCACGGCGTTCGGGGACGTGCTGCGCGAGATGCACGAGCTCACGGGCAATGTGGAGGCGTCCTTCACCAGCAAGATGATCGCCACGCTCCACCCCGACAGACCGATATGGGACAGCCTGGTGCTCGCGAGGCTCGGACTGAGGCTCAAGGGGACAACGGCGAAGGCCAAGCTCGAGGTCGCCGTCGAGGTGTACGGGCAGATCATCTCCTGGTACGAGACCTACCTGGCCACGGATGACGCCGAGAAGAACATCAGGCTATTCGACGAGATCCTTCCCGACTACGCCTGGCTCACCCCCGTGAAGAAGGTCGACTTCCTCCTCTGGAGCGACCGTTAGTTGACAGTCTCAGGGATAATAGGCGAATCGCAGGCTAACGTATAGCTGCCACTACGGCAGCCTAAAGTCAAAGTACACATCCTCCGGAGCAGTGCACTCCATCGGAGCCCGGAACAAATGCGCCCCGTTCGCCTTCTTTGACCCTTCGATGTACTCCAGCTTTCCCCTACCGATGTACGTAAACGGCAGTGTGATGCCATCCTCGCTGCTCACCTTGCGCACGAAGAAGTGGACCGCCTCGGACCCCTTTAGGTCGGCAAGCTCCTTGGCGCTCACGTTGGCGACGGTCTCCCACTGGAACGTATCCGCATCGATGTAGCCATCCGCGTACATCAGGGCATCCTTGGTTCCACTGTCCTTGATCACCGTTACGAAGGAATACACAGTGCCGTCGTAGATCATCGTGCCCTTCTGGATGTACTCCGGGTCCTTCAGAAGCAGCTGCTGCACCTGACCCTTGCGGTAGTGCGACCACAGGTGGAACGGGTTGTCCGGATCCTGCTCGGCATAGTCGATGTCGTACTTGCCCAAGCCGTAGGCTAGAAGGTCGCGCAGGTACTCGTCCAACTCCACGTTGAGCTGCACGTCGTTTAACGCAAGTACGCCATCTTCCTCGCGCACATAGCCGTACTTCTTCATGAAGAAGAGGGCGTGCTCGTACGCCGCCTTGTTGAAGCCCTCTGCATTGATGCGCATCTCTCGCTCGATGTTTGCCAGAGAGCTGCTCCCCGCTCCGTCAAGCAGCGCCTGAATGATCAGGTACTCATAGGGGCGCACGATGGGCAGCATGTCGGACGCATAGCGAATAAATGCCTCTTGCCTCTGGTCAAACGAGGGCAGGTCCTCCTCGTTGATGGCGCGCAAGAACCCCAGGTATGAACCATTCTTTGTCCCAAACCGCGATTGCATGAACTTGATCAGGTCGGGCGCAAAGTCGTTGTTCAGGTAGTCAACGTGCTGGGGATACCGCTCCGCGCTCAGATACTTCTTGAAGTTGAAGTAGTCCTGCGAAAGGAACTGCTTGGTGTTGAAGTTGACGCTGTCGATGTAGGCAAGCACTTCCTTCTTGCTGAGGTCGTCAAGGTGGATCTCCACCCCGTA